>DAOURZ010000091.1 GCA_030627475.1 Deltaproteobacteria bacterium
AGATATAAAGATGCAACCGTAGTATTTATTCTTAATACTGCTATGATCTATGCTGCCTGTGAGGTATTTGATAATAAGCTGGATGCCCTTGGCGGTATCATAACCTTTTTTGAACTTGGTTTTTACTCCGGCAACATCTATAGCGCTGTAAACTGTGCCCACAAATACAACCGTAATACCAATAACCATTTGTTTGAATATTTGCGGCAAAATTCACGAATAAATCTTGGACTTTGTCCTGATTATAGAAAAAAAAGAACAGCGCTTTTATTATCTTGTCAGGTTGCATTTTAATATATGGCAGCGAACTCCAAGATCACAAAAAGTTTATGGAACAGGGGGCTATTTTGATATTTTTGTAATTCGTGATCAAATAATTGAGTCAGGCAATAATGTTATTGAAAAAACTTGACACAAATTTAAATTAAAAATACAAAAAGCTTTCTGGATTTCGGCTTTCGTCGGAATAACGTTACACATGAACCAACACCAGGAATATCAATGTATTAAAAGAGCGTTGGACTTTCAGTTAAATGCCCACTAACAATCTGAAATTTGCAAAATGAAATTAAAATTATCAGTGCCTGATTATATTTTAGAGTTAAAGCCTTATTCTCCAGGCAAACCTCTTGAGGAGCTTGAGAGAGAATATGGCATTAGCGATTCTATCAAACTTGCATCTAACGAGAATCCATTGGGGCCGTCTCCTCTATCTGTGAAGGCTATTCAGGATGCAATAAAAAAATTGAATCGTTATCCGGATGGAAGCGGACATGATCTGGTAAACAATATTGCTAAAAAGCTTGGCGTTGCAACTGAAAATATTGTTTTAGGAAACGGTTCCGATGAAATTATTGGTATGATTACGCGTGCCTTGTTGCGTCCGGGCGATGAAGCAATAATGCCTTATCCATCATTTCTTATGTACAATATAATGGTATGTTGTGCCGGTGCAACACCGGTACAAGTTCCATTAAAGTCATTTTCTGTTGATCTGGATGGAATCAGAGAAAAGATTTCATCTAAAACGCGCATGATTTTTATCTGTAATCCTAATAATCCTACCGGAACTGTTGTATCAAAAAAAGATTTTAAAGACTTTCTGCAAAGCATCCCCGACGGAGTTCTGATAGTAGTGGATGAAGCTTATATTGAATTTGTGCGGGATAAAAGTTGTGTTAGAAGTATCGATTACCTTGATTCCGGGATCGCATTGGTTATACTTAGAACATTTTCAAAAGCCTATGGTCTGGCTGGTCTCAGAATAGGCTATGGTATTATGCCTCAAGAAATAGCGAATCTTCTAAACAGCGTAAGGCAGCCTTTTAACGCAAATTCGTTGGCACAGGCTGGTGCCGACGCTGCGCTTGAAGACAAAGCTTTTTTGGAAAAAACCGTATCTCTTGTTCATGAAGAACTTGATTTTTTATACACATCCCTTGACAGGATGAATATTAAATATTTTCCGACACAGGCAAACTTTTTTTTGATAGATGTTGGAAAAAATGCTGATGAGGTTTTTGAAAAAATGCTCAGGCAGGGCGTGATTGTTCGTTCAATGACATCATATGGATATCCTGAGTATATAAGGATAAATGTCGGACTCAAGGAAGAAAATGTCCGTTTTTTAAATGCACTTGAAAAAATACTTTAATGAAACGTCTTGTTATTACAATAGATGGTCCGGCGGGTGCCGGCAAAACAACTGTGAGCCGCAAACTATCTGATCGTCTTGGTTATAAATATATTGACACGGGCGCACTTTACAGAGCTGTTGCATTGGAGGCTCAATTCGCAGGGATAAGCCCGGATGATGATACAGGTCTTGAGCATTTATGCAGTAAACTTGGTTTAATTTTTGTAAGGGATAAAAGAGGGTTGCGACTTTTATCAAATAATTCGGATATTACTGATCAAATTAGAACTCCTGAAATATCAATGATGGCATCGGCAGTTTCAGCAAGACCGGTAGTAAGAAAATATCTTCTGGATTTACAAAGGAATATGTGCAGAGAAAAAGGAGTTGTATTCGAAGGGCGCGACATGGGAACCGTCGTGTTTCCCGATGCTGATAAAAAGTTTTATTTAAAGGCATCTCCAAAAACGAGAGCAATAAGGCGTTATAAAGAATTAAAATCAAAAACTTCCCAGACAGTTGAGAAGGTTGAAAAAGAAATCAGGCTTCGGGATGAGAATGACGAAAAAAGAGAAGCAGCACCGATGAAACCGGCTGATGATGCGTTAATAATAGATTCTACCGATCTTTCCATTGATGATGTAGTTGAGATGATGCTGGACTATATTCTTGGTTGAATGGATAAGAAACGTGAACGAATTAATGAAATTAATTGTTGTTTTTTAGCAATTAGTTTGTTATAAAAAAACTTATGCTATTTTTTAAAATAGCGATATTAAAATTGGCTAAGGAGGGTACTTTTTTTATGAATAATTCTTTGGAAAACGATTCAGCCGAACATGACCTTGACGATGTGAATTTGTCAGAAGCGGCAGTTATGCAACAAAACAAAGATGTTGAAGATGTTGAAAGTGTTGATTCAGTTGAAAGTGTTGATTCAGTTGAAGATGTTGATTCAGTTGAAGATGCTGATTCAGATGAAGATGCTGATGATAACAATACATCGGAAGATGTTCAGAATGCCGATGAGAGTATGGCAAGCTTGATGGATATGTATGAAGAAAGCTTCAAGCGTTTTGCTGAAGGTGAACTTGTTACCGGCAGAATAATATCAGTTGATAAGGATTATGTTCTTGTTGATATAGGATACAAATCGGAAGGGCAGATCCGTGTTAATGAATTCAAGGATGAAAATGGCGAAATACACGTCAACATGGGTGACGAAGTAGAAGTAATGGTTGAATTCTGGGATGAGGAGGAAGAGCGTGTTATCCTCTCCAAAGAAAAGGCGGCCAAAGTTAAAGTCTGGGAAGCAATAAAAAAGACTTATGATGAAGAAGGAACAGTAGAGGGAGTTATTTTAGCTCGTGTAAAAGGTGGTTTTTCAGTTGATATAGGGGTTCAGGCATTTTTACCGGGTTCACAGGCAGATTTGAGGCCTATACACAATCTTGACGAACTGGTTGGCAAAAACCTGGAATTCAAAATATTAAAGTATAACAGAAAACGAAGTAATATAGTTTTATCAAGACGGGCTATTCTTGAGCATGATCGTGAGGCTAAAAGAGCTTCAACCCTGGAAGCCATTCATGAAGGCAAGGTCGTTGACGGGGTAGTAAAAAATATTACTGAATACGGTGTATTCGTTGATCTGGGAGGCGTTGACGGTCTTCTTCACATAACAGATATTTCATGGGGGCGCGTTAAACATCCCTCCGAACTTTTTTCGGTTGGTGACAACATAAGCGTAAAAATTCTCAGCCTTGATATGGAGAGAGAAAGAGTATCTCTGGGTATGAAACAACTTGTTGATGACCCATGGCTCGCTGCTGCAGAAAAATATTCAGTAGGTTCACGTATAACGGGGAAGGTTGTGAGCCTGACAGATTACGGAGCATTTATTGAATTGGAAGAGGGCATAGAAGGCCTGATTCACGTTTCTGAAATGTCATGGACGAGAAAAATTCGACATCCTTCCAAAGTTGTTTCTATTGGAGAAATGGTTGATGCAGTTGTTCTGGATATTAAACCGGAAAGCAGGCGTATTTCTCTTGGAATGAAACAGGTCGTTCCAAATCCATGGGATGTAATCAGTGAGAAATATCCAATTGGTACAACAATTGAGGGCAAAATAAAGAATATAACGGATTTCGGGCTTTTTATCGGTATTGATGAAGGCATAGACGGCCTGGTACATATCTCAGATATTTCCTGGACAAAGCGTATTAAGCACCCATCTGAATTATACAAGAAGGGCGATATGCTACAGGCTATAGTTCTTGATATCGAAAGGAATAATGAAAGATTTTCCCTCGGTATCAAACAATTGCAAAATGATCCATGGAAAACTGTAGCGGAACGATATGAGGTCGGCAAAGAGATAACAGGTATAATTACCAATATAACGGATTTCGGAATTTTTGTTGAACTTGAAGAAGGAATTGAAGGTCTCGTTCATGTATCTGAGATCAGTAAGGAAAAGATAAAAACTCCGATCGGCAAGTTTAAAGTGGGCGATGTTATCACTTCCAAGGTTATGAATATAAATAGTGAAGAAAGAAGAATCGGCCTTTCAATCAAACGGCTTGAGGTTGATGATGAGCAAGGTCTTCTAAGCGAATATGTAAACAACATGAAGCCCGCAACTTCAACTTTTGGAGAAATCTTACGTGAGAATCTTCAAGACAAATTGAACGAGAAATAATTAAGAATTTATAGGATTTAGGATTTTGCTTGGTTCCCATGCTCCAGCGTGGGAACCATATGGTATGCGTTCCCCGCTGGAGCATGGAGAACGCTGCCTTGGTGAATTCGTCGATTATGTTCCTTAATCCACACCCTGCGATTTATATAAAAACCTCTGAACTTAAAACTTAAAATTTAAAATGTTTTCTCGTAAACACCCATATCTTTTTTTTATCCTGATAGTTACATCTGTAATATCTGCTGCAATTGTTGGATTATCTCTGCTTTTTATTTTTAGTACAAGAGATGCGGATTTTGAATTTGGAGAAAAAGTTGGCGTTATAGAGATAATCGGCGCTATTACGGATTCAAAAGATATAATTCATAATCTTAAGCGCTTTCGTGAGAATGATTCTATCAAGGCCATAGTTGTTAGAATTGATTCGCCCGGTGGTGGCGTGGGGCCGTCTCAGGAAATTTTCAGAGAGATAAGAAAGACTTCTAAAAGCAAAAAAGTTATAGCTTCTATGGGTGGCGTTGCTGCATCCGGAGGTTATTATATTGCGGCCGGGGCAGATGGCATTATTGCAAATCCGGGTACCATAACCGGTAGCATAGGTGTTATTATGGGATATACAAATTTTCAGGAGATTCTTAAAAAAATCGGCATGGTTCCAGTTGTTATCAAAAGCGGTAAGTATAAGGATATGGGATCGCCGGTCAGAGAAATGACAAAAAAGGAAGAAGAAATTCTGCATAATCTTGCGAATCAAATTCATAAACAATTTATTAAGGCCATTGCAGAAGGAAGAGGTATAGAGCAGTCAAAAATAGAAAAAATTGCTGATGGACGGATATTTTCCGGAGAAGAGGCAAAAAAATTAGGCCTTGTTGATCGTTTTGGAAATCTTGAGGATGCAATAGAATGGGCAGGACGTATGGGCGGAATAAAAGGAAAGATATCAAGAACTTATCCCCCGGAGAAGGAGTTTTCCGTTTTAAAATATCTTGTAACTTCATCCTTAAAAGAGTTTACAAATCGTTTTATCAATCCATATCTATTTGCGAGTTATTTCTAATTATTTTGTTCCCGTTCCTTACTTAAAGCTACTCACATCGCCCAAACCTTTTCGTATGATTTCAGGCATATCGTTTATTAAAGATATTATACTGGAAGGTTGTCCAGGGATAGGTGTCCCTCCGTCAATTACAAAATCTATTCTGGATTGAAAAAAATCATGAATAAGTGATGGGTCGTGAAGAATTGAACCATCAGGCTTGGTTGCACTGGTGGTAATAATCGGATTGCCTAATTCTTCAACAAGTGCCAGACAAATAGCATTGTCAGGCACACGAATTCCGGCGGTTTTTCGTTTGGTTAACATTATTTTAGGAACAAGTTTCGAACCTTCAAGAATAAAAGTATAAGGACCCGGCAAAAGTCGTTTCATGTTTTTGTAAGCATAATTTGAGACTTGTGCATAATGGCTTATATTTTTGAGCCCCGAGCAAATAAAACTGAACGGCTTGTTTTTATTGCGTTGTTTTATCCGATATATCTTTTCAATAGCCTTTTTATTCATTATATCGCAACCTATTCCGTAATAAGTATCAGTCGGATAGGCGATTATACCACCTTTTTTGAGATTTTCAACAACTCTGCGAATTAGTCGTATCTGTGGATTTTTGGCATTTATTTCTATTAGCATAATATCCCCCTAAATAAATCATTCAGCTTTATTTAATTGCGTTTTATTTCATTGTCAAGAAAGCAAATAAATGATAGATCAGGAAACCTGAACAAAATAATTTTCATACCTAGTGCCCGAACGAAAACT
>DAOURZ010000347.1 GCA_030627475.1 Deltaproteobacteria bacterium
TAAATTCCTTGTTTACATTTACTTCCATGATCAGGCATTCAATATAGACCATTGACCTTGGAATATCCAGCTTCTTTATTATCTCCTCAAGTACCAGATAGTCATCCTTGTCCGCCATAATAATTAGGCTGTTGGTGGCCTTATCCGCTTTTATTATGACATCACTCGAAATAAGAGGGGTTTCTTTTTTCCCTTTAATAGTACTTTTTTGTTTTGAAGGCAGTTCCTGAAGAACCTTGGCCAGATCTTCGGCCGTGGCATTTTCAAGATAATAGACACGAATTTTCTCTTTCCCTCGCGGAACCTCCTTATCAAGCATTGTTATCAGCTTTTTGATTCTTACTGTATCATCCTCACTTGCGAGCAGCACAATTGTGTTTGTTCGTTCATCTGTCACAAAACTGGTCTCTTTTCCGACATCACCTTTTTTCGGTCTTTTCTTTGTTTTGAAAACAGAATCCAAAAGCTTTACAAGGTTTGCGGCATCTGCAAATTCAATTGGAATTATTGAAAGTTTCTGGCCAATGCCTTTAACATCAATAATTTCCAAAATTCCAAGTAGCCGCCTTATGTTTGAGTACACATCCGTTACTATCATCATGTTTGTCGGAGGATATGCCAGAACCACACTGCTCTTGGAAATCATCGGGGCAAAAAGACGTTTAATTTCATCAGGATCCGCATACTCTAATAGTATGAGCTGTGTGACGACCTTGTCTTCCGGAGAAGCAAGCTCTTCGTTAAATCTGGTTTCGATATTTTTTGATCGTGCATCCGGAGCAGGTATGATTTTGATTATCTTACCGCTTTTCACCGTGGTATAACCATGGACTTCAAGAACGGATTCAAAAACTTTGTAGGCCTCTTTTATAGAAATTTTTTCAGGAGAAATTATCGTTACTTTTCCCTTTACCCGCTTATCTATAACAAAATTATTTCTCGTCAACTCGCTTATAAATTTAATAAAAACACTTATATCAACGTTATTGAAATCAATAGAAACAAATCGTTCGACTTCTTTGCTCTCTTTCGACAGCCCACCGGCAGCACCGGAATTTTTGTCTGTTTCCGCTATTGATATATGAACTGTCAGCAATAAAAAAATAAAGGCAAATAAACATATTATACCCTTTTGAGCGTTGCAGTATGATTTCATTTTTTATACCGATTATTCTTCTGTTTTTTGTTATTCAATATTATAATTAACACTTTTTTGTCGTCCTTTTCGTTTTAATTGAAGCTGAACATTGGATGATGACTTCAGGCTCTCATAAAATTGCAGAGCATCATCAACCGATTTAATGTTTTTCCCATTAACTCCTGTTATAATATCCCCGCTTTTCAATCCCATTTCCGAAAAAATGGAGCCTGATTTGATATTGCTTAGATTGAGACCATTCGGTTTTCCATTAGAAAAATGAGGGCGTATTCTTACCTGTTTCATGAGATCGTTTACATTTTTCATAGCCTTGTCAATCCTGGAACGTTTTATTGTAATATTTTGCGAAAAAGCTTTCTTTGATTTTCTGGAAGAAATGGTTGATTTGTAATCACCAATCACTTTTTCCAGTTCCAGAATTTCATCTTTTCCGTTAACATTTAAAACAACTTTTTCTCTTAAAATTATTTTTACTGTTGCAGTTTGTATTGTATCGCCAATCTTGTAAAGGTTTTGTTTCTTTCCTTTTTGTTCTTCAATGACTGCATATGCCTTGTCTCTGTCACCCGTCACCGTTCCCCATAATTTTAATTTTAGATCCGTTTGTTTCAATGTCTCAACATCAACCTCTTCTTTTGTATCTTTTGTATCTTTTGTATTAAAAAGATTTCGTTCAATTATTGCGTTGTACCAGGATATTGGATGAACAATTACATCTTCGGGTAATAATATCGGTTTGTCTGTTGATATGATCGGATCTCCATGATCAAGTTTACTCGTTGTTGTTATATAAAAAGCATTTATACCAAAATATATGGCAACTGATATTAAAAAAACATTTAAAATATTAAAGTATATTTTCATATTAATAGAGCCAGCTTTAAAACGTTTCAGTTTGTTCAAGATCAAGGAATGCGAAAATTTTAACCACAGGAATACATTAAGTATTTCGAGGATTAAAATTAGAGCCTGACGTAGAGATTGGGCAAAATGGGACGTTTTGAAATCGGCTCTACTATTTCAGGGAAAAACCGGGTTGACCAATGGTACCGTATAGCCTGACGGGAAGACTGTCTTCACCGGTTTTCATCAAGGACTTTACAGGAAAAATATTTTGCAGATTTTCAATA
>DAOURZ010000354.1 GCA_030627475.1 Deltaproteobacteria bacterium
CCCTTGTTCATTTAACCTAGCCAACTTCTGCAGTTCATCCGAAATATTTGTTGTCAGTGAGATGGTTTGAGGCGTTCTCAATTTCCGCAATGCTGAGTCGATATATGTCTTAATTTCAATGGCGATGGAATTTTTTTTCATCGCAAACACGAAAGTGTTTTCGTCTTTAGTTGCAGCAATGATTCCACCTTTACTTTCATTTCCACCTGAAATCGTTAACTGAATATATCCATTAACCAAATATCCAGCTTTCTTAAACTGAATAGCATTTATTGATTGAAAGGGTATTTCCTTCGTCCCCTTTATACCCTTGTTTAGAAATCCCATAATTCCTTTTGGAGTAATTGTGATATGGTCATCGAAAACTTCCACTATATCTTGCACTCCCTTCATCGTATAAATTGCACTCATATGTTTCTCCTTTTTTGTCACCCAATATGGTCATGTGGTTTTCTATGAAATCTTCATAATCTACAAAATGGTATTCTTTATAATAGAATTAATAAAGTATTATGATATAAAGATTTGTAACTTAAATGATAAAAAGGTTTTTTCCATGGTTAAAATTAATAAAAAATAATTCCATTAATTATTATGCAATCTGTTTAAATTAAATCTAAAGAGATGCCCACTCATAATAAAATAAAATTTTCCTTAAAAATCACAAACGGATATGATTCAAATTTGCTATTTTTAATCTTGTCCGTCAATATATATTTCGACAATTTAGTAATAATATTCAACGCTTTCATAAGTAAATATTGCCATCAAAGTTATAAAATATATAGTTTATGTATTCACTTTTTTGTGTGAAAATGTTTTATGTGTAGAGAGTCGGGCATAATCTGACTTTTAACACAATGCTAAAAATGAAAATGCAATTATGAACTATCTGTTAGATTGATGTGAACACATGTAAACAAGATTTAAAGCATAGATAAAATTCAGATGCATCAAGGGATTTGGGTAAGGGTTGGTAATCATCCCAGGATTCAAAGCAAGAAATCGTTTTATTTAAGTATATGAAGACCCCGTACTATTTACAGGTTGTCCGACAATTCAAAATCATGCGGAAAAGAAGGCATTTTAGGGCTTCATATCGAAAAAGAAGGGAAATAATTATTACTGGCAGTAATTGTCGGACAGCCTGTATTTAGTGCAGGGATAGTTATTGCAACGATAGTTTTTCATGCTCATATAAGGTAATAAGAATTCAGAGGAACTTTTTTAAACGAAAACAAAAAAGCGTTCATCAAGAAAATGCAGCAAAGATTAAGGCTTATATTCACTAAATTTAAAAACTCTTATACATCTGTGATTAATAAAGATTTATACAGAATAAGTTATCCGAAAGTGCCATGCAAAAACAGACTGTTGGCAGACAAACTTTTTGAGGCTAGACAATAATGATTGAATCTTCATACCCAGAAACGTGGACAGAACTCCAAAACAAAGTTGCCCAGATACTTACTGAAAGCGGCTTAGAATCTGAAACACCAAAACAAATAGAAACAGCTCGAGGCATGGTAGAGATTGACGTTTTTGCAGTCGACAAGACCCAGAAACCTCATATCGTTTACTTGTGCGAATGCAAGCACTGGAAAACTGCGGTACCACAGACCATGGTCCATTCTCTGCAGACAGTCTTAAGCAACTACGGAGCCAATTTTGGTTTGATTATATCGTCAAATGGTTTTCAATCTGGCGCATTAAAAGCTGCTCAATACAGCAATGTGCGTCTTTTTACTTGGTTAGAATTTCAAGAGCTTTTTGAAGAGCGTTGGTTCTTGGAACATGCAATTCCTCTCATTCAAGAAGCAGTTGGACCACTCATAGACTATACAGAACCAATCAACTCACGAGTATTTCGCAAGGCTGATACACTAACTCCTGAGGCGCTGGACAGGTTCAGTGACCTAAGAAAGGAATATTGTGAACTGGCATTTTATGCAAGCACCGTGTATCTGCCTTGGTTTTCCACGTTCACATCTTTGGAAAAAGAGCTTCCGAACCTACCGTTAAAAGACGCATCAGGAACATCATCACAACTTAAAAGTGTCCTACCCAATGAACTTCTTAATGCGGTATCTCTCAGAGACTTCCTTGATGTACTGCTATTGCAAATCGATAAGGGTATCAAAGCCTTCGATGATGTTTTTGGTGGAAGAGCGTAACAAATAACTTACATTCGGCTCTTTGCAATGCCAAGTACGAATTACAGCGAGTTTGAAACAACGCCTCACTCCACCCA
>DAOURZ010000357.1 GCA_030627475.1 Deltaproteobacteria bacterium
GACTAATTCGTCCCCGTTCATAGCAACAATCATGAGTTTTTTGCCTGGGAAACCCTGAGCTTTCGTCCCCGTTCCTTATTATTCAAGAAGTTCTGTTGCTTTTTGTACAATATTTTCAGATGTAAATCCGAATTTTTTCATAACTGTATTTCCAGGCGCGGAAGCACCGAATCTGTTTATACCGATTATTGCGCCGTTGCTTCCCGTATAACGTTCCCAGCCCATGGAAATACCTGCCTCAACAGCGATTCGTCTCGTTACATCCGGCAGGAGTACTTTATCTTTATATTCCTGTGATGTTTTTTCAAAGAGTTCCCAGCTCGGCATACTTACTACTCTGACAGCGACTCCCTTTTTTTCAAGAATTTTTTTTGCTTCGAGCGTAATGTGTACTTCCGAGCCCGTAGCTATCAGTATAATATCCGGTTTACCGTCGCAATCCGACAAAATATAAGCGCCGTTAATCAGCTTGTCAGCAGGGTTGTCTATTGACCTGACAATAACCGGAAGTTTTTGACGGCTGAGAATTAGGGCAACCGGGCCATTTGTAGTCTGAACAGCCAAACGCCATGCTTCTGTCGTTTCTGTAGCGTCAGCAGGTCGAATTACTGTAAGTCCGGGGATGGCTCTTAAACTGGCAATATGTTCTACAGGCTGGTGAGTCGGGCCGTCTTCGCCAACAGCAATGCTGTCATGGGTAAATATGTATATTACAGGCAATTTCATCAGTCCGGCAAGACGTATTGCGGGCCGCATATAGTCGGCAAAAACAAGAAAAGTAGCGCCATAAGGCCGGAGCCCCTTATGAAGCACCATCCCTGACATCATTCCTCCCATAGCATGTTCCCTTACACCGAAATGTATATTCCGCCCATCAAACATGTTTTTTTGAAAATCATGAGAAGATTCAATAATGGTCTTATTCGAGGGGGCAAGGTCTGCTGAACCTCCTATAAGATAAGGTATATTTTCAGCAATGGCATTAAGTATTTTTCCTGAAGCAGCTCTTGTAGCTACCGGCCCTTCATTTTTTGCAAAATCAGGCAAGTTTGCATCCCAGCCTTTATTTAAAGAGTTGCTTAATGAATCATTCAATTTTTTTGACAGAACAGGATATTTACTGCAATATTCTTCGAACTTTTCTTTCCAGATTGATTCGGATTTTTTTCCTTTGTCAATGCATTTCCCAAATACTTCAACAACTTGTTCCGGAACATGGAAAGAAGCATTTTCATCCCATCCCAGATTCTTTTTTGTCAAGCGGATTTCTTCTTCTCCAAGAGGAGCTCCATGCGCGTCAGCAGAGTCTTGTTTATTCGGGCTGCCAAAGGCAATATTGGTGCGCAGAACGATAATAGATGGTTTGGTTGTTTCCGCCCTGGCTTCTTTAATGCTTTTATGGATATCGTTTAAATTATTTCCATCTTCTACTCTGACTATATGCCAGTTATATGCTTTGAATCTAAGGGCAACATCTTCGGTAAATGTTATATCCGTATTTCCTTCAATGGATATTTTGTTGTCATCATAGATACAAATCAATTTTGCAAGACCCATATGCCCGGCAAAAGATGCGGCTTCAGCGGTGATTCCTTCCATAAGGTCTCCATCGCCGCACATTATGTAGGTATAATGATCTATGATCTCATAATCAGGACGGTTAAAAATTGCTGCAAGATGCCTTTCTGCCATAGCCATTCCTACAGCATTAGCAACCCCCTGTCCCAATGGACCGGTTGTAGTTTCAACACCGGGTGTATGTCCGAATTCCGGATGTCCGGGAGTTTTGCTGTTCCATTGGCGAAAGTTTTTTAAATCATCTATGGTTAAATCGTAGCCGGAAAGGTGAAGCAGGCTGTAAAGAAGCATAGACGCATGGCCGCCTGAAAGTACAAAACGGTCTCTATCTATCCATTCAGGATTTTTGGAATTATGTTTCAGAAAACGTTCCCACAGAATGTAGGCCGCAGGTGCAAGGCCCATCGGTGCACCGGGATGGCCGGAATTGGCTTTTTGAATAGCGTCCATGGAAAGCGTGCGGATCGTATTAACACAAAGCTTATCAATTTTAGGCTGAATTTCCGGCTCTGACTGAGTTACCGGCAAATCATTATTCATAAATACTATCTCCTTGTTGAGCGAATTTGTTTGAGTGTTTAAGAATTAATCTTTGGTGGGCTTGATACACTTGTTTTAATTTATATGCAAGGATTTTGA
>DAOURZ010000194.1 GCA_030627475.1 Deltaproteobacteria bacterium
ATTCAAAAATGGCCAATATGCTTTAAATTCAAAGAATTAGAGATAATTCACTTGCGTTAAGTGGATACCCCCCTTTTTGGTATATTTTAATATTTTGATTAAAATTTAATTTGGGAGGTTTTGATATGGCAGTTTATATTTACGGACACAAAAATCCTGATAGTGATTCTGTATGTGCCGCTATTGCTCTGGCTGATCTGAAAAGCAAGATAGGCGTTGAGGCTGTAGCCGCTGTACAGGGTACCCTAAACCCTGAATCCAACTTTATTCTGGAAAAATTCGGTGTCAACGCACCTGAAATCATAAGTAGCGGTGCTGGCAAGCAGGTTATCCTTGTTGATCATTCTGATCTTGCACAAAGTCTGGATGACTTAAAAGATGCTGAAATTCTGGGCATTGTTGACCATCACAAACTCGGTGATGTAACTACTTCAAATCCATTGGAATGCTGGATTTGGCCTGTTGGATGCACATGTACTGTAATAAAAGCAATGTATGACTTCTTCGGAGTTGAAATTCCCAGGAATATCGCAGGCATTATGCTGTGCGCCATCCTGAGCGATACAGTCATTTTCAAGTCAGCTACCTGCACAGACCAGGACAAAAAAACTTGCGAAGCTCTGTCCAAAATTGCAGGAGAATCTGATTTGGCTGCACTCGGTATGGAAATGTTCAAAGTTAAGTCCGCTGTTGAAGGTACACCTGCAAGGGAACTCGTATTGCGTGATTACAAAGACTTTGACATGAACGGCAACAAGGTAGGAATTGGCCAGCTTGAGGTCGTTGACTTAGCCATTCTGGATAGTGTCAAACCTGATCTTGCTGAAGATATCAAGGCTCTTAAGACAGAAGGCGGCAGACACTCTGTATTTCTGCTGTTAACCGACATTATGAAAGAAGGTTCGGAAATGCTTATCGCATCTGACGATGAGTCTGTTGTTCAAAAGGCTTTTGGTATCGCCCCGGAAGGCGGAAAAGTCTGGCTTGATGGAGTGATGAGCCGTAAAAAACAGGTTGTTCCAAATTTTGAAAAAGCCTTTGCCAGCTAGTATTTATTATTTCGCACAAAAAGCCCGGATATGCATTGCATGCCGGGCTTTTTTATTTTTTAGCGAAATCTTCTCCCCCTGCCTCAAGTTCCTCATCTTTTCTTGACATAATATGTATATTGGCTTAAAAATTAAAATTCTTTGAACTACTCAGGTTCACAGTGCAGGGGTTTAAATTATGGGCAGAAATCGTCATCTTTTATATATTATAATAGCTATTACAGGTTTAAGTGCTGCCATATATATTATTGTTTTCAACGGATTAGAACAATCATTACCTTTGAATAAATTTGAAAATAATATCACACATGTAAACCTGCAACAATCAGGCAAAAAAAAAGTTCATTTATACTTTGCTGATAAAGGTAATTCTTTTCTAAAAGCTGAAGAAAGAACCATTTTTCAATCTTCTGATCCTGCAGAATCCGGCAAAACTATAATTGAGGCTCTTATAAAAGGACCGATTGAAAGCCTTATGCGGACCATACCTGTAGATACAACTCTCAGGGCTTTTTTCTATGTTACACAAAATGGAACCGCTTATGTGGACTTGACGGAAGAGGTTAAAGAACATCATCCTGGTGGAATTAAAACAGAACTTATTACAATATACTCAATAGTTAATTCATTAACTCTGAACATTCCGGAAATTGATGCAGTAAAAATACTGATTGAGGGCCACGAATCTATGACCATGGCAGGCCATATTGATTTGCGTTTCCCAATTAAAGCCAACATGTTATTGATAAGATGATGAAAAAAAACAGCATTAACAAAATAAGAAATATCGGTATTATGGCACACATTGATGCCGGAAAAACAACAGTTACGGAACGAGTACTTTATTATACCGGCCGATCACACAAAATCGGCGAAGTCCATAATGGTGAAGCCGTAATGGACTGGATGCCAGATGAACAGGAAAGAGGCATTACCATTACTTCTGCCGTTACCACGTGTTTTTGGAAAGATAGCGAAATTCATATCATAGATACTCCGGGGCATGTTGATTTTACAATCGAAGTAGAACGATCTCTGAGAGTACTTGACGGTGCCATAGGTATTTTCTGTGCCGTAGGAGGCGTGGAGCCGCAATCGGAAACGGTCTGGAGACAGGCTGACAAATATTGTGTCCCCAAAATAGCTTTTATCAACAAGCTGGACAGAATCGGAGCTGACTTTTTCGGTACAGTAAATATGATAAAAGAAAGGCTAACCGCGAATCCTCTTATTATGCAACTTCCGGTTGGATCTGAAGAAAATTTTGCAGGCGTAATTGACCTTGTTAAAATGAAACAGATCATCTGGGACGATGATACACTTGGAGCAACAAGCACAACTGAAGATATATCCAGAGATGATCTTGATAAGGCAAATGAATATCGTGAAAAACTTATTGAAACAATAGCTGAAGTCGATGACGAAATAATGGAGGCATATCTTTCCGAATCTCTGATCACAGATGAAAGCCTTCTTGGTGCTATACGAAAGGCAACTATTAATTTAAAGCTGGTTCCTGTATTATGCGGAAGCGCCCTGAAAAATAAAGGAATTCAGCCTCTTCTTGATGCAATTATCAATTTTCTTCCTGGCCCCACAGATATTCCTCCCATCAAAGGATTACACCCCGATACCGGTGAACTGATTGAATGTCCGTCAAAAGATACTGAACCTCTGGCAGCGCTAATATTCAAGGTTTCAATGATTGAAGGGAGAAAGCTCTCATATGTCAGAATATACAGCGGAAAAATGGAAGCCGGCCACGATGTGTACAACCCTTTCCGAAAGAAAAAAGAAAAGCTTTCCCGTATTCTGCAAATGCATGCCAACAAAAAGGAGCGAGTGGAAAAGGCCGGCGCCGGTAGTATTATCGGAGTTATCGGATTAAAAGAATCTTCAACAGGTGAAACGCTTTGCAACATCAATCATCCTGTATTGCTTGAAAAAATCGAATATAATGAACCGGTCATATCTGTCGCCATAGAGCCGAAAACTCATGCTGACCAGGAAAAACTGGATCAGGTTCTTGACAAATTCATGGCGGAAGATCCAACATTAAAGCTTAAAGAAGATGAAAATACAGGGCAAAAAATTCTTTCCGGCATGGGCGAACTTCACCTCGAAGTCATAATCAGCCGAATGCAGCGCGAATTTCACACAAGCGTTAATGTGGGAAAGCCGCAGGTTGTTTACAGAGAAACCATAGCAAAAGAGTCCGAGGCATCAGCTATATTTGATAAAGAAATCGCAGGGCATCACCACTTTGGTGAAGTAAGATTGAAACTCAGACCCTTGTCCAGAGGAAAGGGCAAAAAAATCAGATCAGAAATTTCCCATGAAACAATCCCTGAAGTTTTTATTCATGCTATCGAAAAAGGAGTTATGGAATCTCTGGGAAACGGAGCATTGATGGGATACCCTGTTGTGGATATTGAAGCAATTGTTACAGGTGGATCCTGCAAGGAACCGCTTGCCTCGGAACTCGCATATACTGTTTGCGCATCCATGGCCTGCAAAGAGGCTCTATTAAATGGAAAGCCTTTTCTTCTGGAGCCGATTATGTCTGTTGAAGTATTTGTCCCTGAATCTTTCATCGGAGACGTTATCGGTGATCTTAATTCCAGGGGAGGAAGAATTGAATCTATTGAACCTAAAACAGGGTTACAGTTAATAAAAGCAAAAATTCCTCTGTGCAGGATGTTCGGTTACTCAACTTCATTAAGATCTGCAACCCAGGGTCGAGGGACATTTAGTATGCAGTTTTCTCATTTTGATCGAACATGATGAACGGTTGTCGGTTTACGGTTGCCGGTTTAACGGTTTACAGTTCACGGTTAATCAAAACATAAATTTGTAAACCGACAACCGTAAAACTGTAAACCGACAACCGTAAACCGTTATTACCTGATCTCTTTAA
>DAOURZ010000072.1 GCA_030627475.1 Deltaproteobacteria bacterium
ATCAGGCACAGTTGCCTGAGTTCGCTGACAAATTATATCAATATCATCGGACAGGTCATCATCAACCGCTCCTTTCGGATCTATATATACTCCTTTCGGTGTAACAGCAGATATCAAACCATGCTTTTTCATAGCAACCCTTAAATTTCGTCGTGCTTGATGAATATCCGGTAACTTTTTTGTGGCATTGTTGTTTAGGAGTCCTGAAGCAATTAGGCGATCAAACAAATTCAATACAGCATGTGCATTTTCAAATTCAGCAACTGGAAGTGTCAAATCAATATCTGATCCTTGCACCTCACTTCGGATAGCCTCAGATATCCAAATCCCATTTTTATGGTTTCCATCTTCATCCAATGCTTGCAGAAGTCTGCATATATTGGTTACCACCGGATCAGTTTCATTATCAGCCCCTTTGACCAAATTGATTGGAGTTAGTATATCATTTCCAACTGCTTTGCCGATAATAATATCAGCAAGCTTAAATGTAACCTCTTCCCCTTCAATATAGTTGAAGGTTCCGTTAACATCGGTTATGCCTTGTTGTGATTTTGTTTCATAGTTCAAACCTCCCACAGCGCCATCTATAAAAGTTCCTTGCAGCGCTTCGGGAGCCGAAGAACCGCTGTCAGAACATCCGGTCAGTAGCCATATAATCAAGATAAAGATAAAAAAATGAATTATTGATTTTCTCCGTACAACTTTTAAAAATAGATTTTTCATAAAACATTTCTCCTTTGATCTGATTTTTTGCAACCCTTGATTGTTGAATTAGCCTCTAACACTGTCTGCAGTCCAAATTCATCTCATCCGCAATGTTCATAAGTACATTTTTAGAGGGGGAATTGGGTATTTCAGCATGAGTTCATTAATCCTAAATGCCCTGCCAGACCTGAAACACAATCCTGAATATCAAGAAAGCAAAAACGATAAGCCTCGTAATTTAGCCCATAAGGATCCGCAATAGCTCGATTTTTAGATCCAAAGCCTGCAAAATGCCTGATCAAAAAAATTTTATCCTCTGCTTCAGGAAAGGCTGTCAAAAGATTGTTCGCATGGGACTTTTCCATTACCAGTATAAGATCGCTTCTATCTACAATATCTTTTTCAACATATTTTGCAGTATGGCCGGACAGATCAACATCATATTCAGCCGCAACTTTCTGCGCCAGACCAGTTGCACGATTGCCGGGAAGTGCAAGCAAGCCCGCTGAATCAGCAATAATCTCTTCAGTTCCTTTTTTTTGTACAAGATTTTCTAGTAAACCTTCAGCAAATGGACTTCTACAAATATTACCCGTACATACGAACAGGACATGTTTTATCCGGACTGACATCCTATTGTCTCCTTTACTGTCTATCCAGTTTGTGGGAAAAGTTAATTTTTCTGATCTGAAATCGAACAAATCCGACCCAAATCTGTGCATCTACTTGTGGAAGTTAATTCGTTCACGTTCCTTATAATATGGAAAAAATTGCTAAATTTTACTGTTTATGATGTCAGGTTATATAATTTGCAAGTGTTTTTCCATATTATATCAGACAAATATTCCGGATTTTCTTTTCTTGTTTCTGATAGTTTAAGAAGGACTGATTTAACAAATGCCGGTTCATTACGTTTGGTACGATTTTTTTCAGGAGCTGGTGTCAGATATGGCGCATCTGTTTCTATAAGTATGCGATCTGCCGGAATAAGTGAAGCGAGCTTTCTGAGTTCGGAACCACGGCCTTTTATTGTTAGAATTCCGGTTATACCGAGATAATATCCGAGTTCTATATATTGATATAATTCTTGTTTATTCCCGCTGAAACAGTGAATAACCCCTTTTCTTCCCGCTCTATATTTTTCTTTAAGAATTTCAAGAAGCCTTCCGTTGCTTTCTCTTTCATGAAAAATGATGGGAAGATTTAAGCTGTCAGCAATTTCAATCTGCCTGATAAACCATTTCTCCTGATCTTTTCTTGAAGAATACATACGGTTGAAGTCAAGACCGATTTCTCCCCATGCCCGAACTTTTTTACTTTTGGCAAGTTTAATCAGGCATGAAAGAACTTCTTCTGAACAGTCTTTTGCGTCGTGTGGATGAATGCCTGTGGAGGCATACAAACCGTTATGGGATTCCGCCAGCGCCACAGCTTTGATAGAAGAATTCTTGCTTGTTCCAACTATCATAATGGCAAAAACACCGGCTTCATTTGCATGCCTTATTACATCATCAATATCTTTATTATATGCTCTGTCGTCAAGGTGACAGTGGCTGTCAAATAGTTTCATTTTAACTCCATATATTTTTTAACCTAAAAATGCATAGCATAAAATATTAGGGACATCAATATGTTGGGGGATTCTATTTAGGAACGTGGACGAAATAACTTCCACAAGACAATCAAGCACAATTTTAAGGAGTTTCTGACTGATTGAATTTACGGGCTGTTCCCATGTGCGTTTGCCCTGATTGAACGATTGTATGGAAATATTTTGTTGGTTGATTTATTTTGACTTTTATTTAAATGTACAAAACATAGCGAAAAATTCTTTCTTAATATAACAATATCCGCTATTAAACCATATTGTAATCAATATGGTTTTAATTCTTTTCAGAAAATTTGTTTTTTCTCTTGATAAGGAACGTGACCGAATTAATTTCTACATTCTTTATCAAGGGAAAACATAAATTTAATTTTATAGGGAGGATGTTATGAAAAAGATGATGTTGTTAATTTCTATTGTTGGCTTGGGACTTTTTTTTAATGGAATCTGCATGGCTGATACTATTTATGTGGATCAGAGCGGTGGCGGTGATCACATAACCATAGAGGCAGGGATAAATGCGGCCTATCCCGGAGACACTGTTAAGGTGGGGCCCGGTAGTTATTATGAACAGATAGTAATAGATAAGGATATTGAACTGATCGGATCCGGCCCTAACTTTACAACAATAAACGCAAGCAACGAGACCGGCGATACAGTGACGTTCACTTCAAATCAAACTCCCGTAATATCAAGTTTTACTATTACCGGAAACGGCAATGGAATTACCTTAATTAGTAAAGGTATTGTCAAAAACTGTGTAATAACCGGTTGTGGTAAGAGTGGAATATATATCCATAGTAGTCCATCTTTTGACATTGCTGTAATTAATTGTACTATAGTCTTTAATATGTCAGATGGGGTGTATGTATATCATAACGGTACCGTGAACTTAACAGGAAACATAATTGGGTTAAATGGCAGATATGGTATATGGACAAAACCTCATAGTAGCTATACAATAACAAAAAACTTTCAATATAATAATGTATTCAATAATAACGAGGGCAACTTGTATCAATGTTTAGAAGGCACAGGTTATATCTCTCAAAATCCTAAATTCATTGACCAGGAGGCAGGCAACTACGCCCTGCGAAGCGATTCGCCATGCAGAGATACCGGCAAACCTGGCGCGGAGTATAATGATCCGGACGGAACTCGTTCTGACATGGGGGCTTACGGAGGCCCGGCATCAGCTTCATACTGGCCGTATACTGAAGGTCCGTCTGTCACGGAGATATCTGTAATGCCTGCCTCTGTTCCAAAGGGAGGAAAAATAACAATCAAGGCAAAAGCGCGGGTCAGGTAGATGCAACGGCTTGATAAGTGAGGTAACCCGATATCAGGAGGTGTCTTTTATGAAAAACATAATATTGCTTACAGCTTTGATTTTGATTATCCCCGCTCCAGCCTATAGTATTCATACCATTTCCGGTGCTGAATATTACATTGATACTGATCCCGGCGAGGGAAACGGCAAGCCAATAGTTGCTGGAGACGAAAATTATGACAGTAGTTTTGAAACGATGAATTTTGAGATTGATCTCCCGAATCTTAATGTTGGGAGGCATTTTCTCCACCTTAGAACAAAAAATGAAAATGGAGCATGGGGACTCAGCAGGAAATGTCTTTTTATGGTGACAGGCCCAAAGACAATTGAATCTGCGGAGTATTATATTGATACTGATCCCGGCGAGGGCAATTGTATATCAATGAATCCAAAGGACGGGAATTTTGATGGAGAGGCTGAGTGTATAGAGCTATCCGGAATTGATACATCTAATTTAGTATCTGGGATCCATCATGTTTTCATACGGACTCGCAATTCCGAAGGAACATGGGGAGAGCGGCGAAAATATGCATTTGAGGTAAGCGAGCCTTCAATTATCGAATATGCCGAGTATTATATTGATTCAGGATCCGGTCCGGGCGACCCGATACTCCTTAATGCCTCTGATGGGGCATTTAATGAAATAGAGGAAGATATTGAAGCAAATATTGATACAACCAATATGGCTGTCGGGACATATACGGTGTCTCTCCTGGCTAAAGATTCCTATCTAAAATGGGGAAAAATAGATGATATTACCTTTGAGGTCAGAGAGCCTGCTGACTTTATTTCAGGAAGGATATACACAACTCTTGCAGGCTATAATCAACTTGACGTTCGATATGCAACGGTTGCCTTAGAGGGAACAGACTATACAACCACAACTGATGTGAATGGATATTTTATGTTTCAGAATGTTCCTGATGGGAGTTATACTCTAACTATAAATGCTTCGGATTTTGTCTCTGTAACACAGCAGGTAATATTGACAGGAGAAAATAGCGTAACTCTTGATCTACCTTTAACTATCGCAGGCACAGGGGGAATCTATACTCAAGCCGAGTTGGATGAAGCCGTGTCAAATGAAATGAAAAAATACGATCCGAGCCGGGATGGAAAGGTGAGTCTTGAAGAAGCGATTCATGCGCTACAGATTGTTTCAGGAATAAAATAGAATATTTATCATACCATGATTGGGCTATGTCAAGAATAACCTGGTAGAATTTATGCCTAAATTTGCCGTAAAATTTAATCAATCTTATTGAGCAAAAGTCCCACCTGATTAAAGTTTTTTGAAGGGGGTTACGATGTTATTATTGCACAAATGGCAAAGGTTCTTTTTTACGTTTTTGATTTTGATATGGGGAGGGATTGCGTTGCCTTCTCTTATCCATTCTCAGGCAAAAAGTGAACCGGATAGTACCAGTCAAACAAATGTTGAACTGACTGGTAAAAAGCTGGCACAGTTTGTTTATGATCGTGATATTGGCGATGATTCTTGTGCTCATTCGGTTATGGGGTTGATCAGTCGGCGCGGGAAAAAACGGATACGCCACTTTATTACGTACCGGAAAGATGACGGTAAGCTTCTCAAGCAACTTATACGATTTACCTCACCTGCTGATATAGAAGGGACGGGCTTTCTCTCTTTTGAAAGAGAGGATGAGGTAACCGAGCAATTTTTATACCTGCCTGCCTTACGCAGGACGCGAAGAATTGTTTCTTCTCAAAAAGACCACCGTTTTGTAAATACAGACTTTACATACGAAGATATGGAGCGCAGAAGGGTAGAGGATTATGCTCATATAATATCCGGTGAAGAGAAGAAACAGGGAAGAGATTGCTGGATACTTGAGAGCAGGCCCAGTGCAAATGTCCAATCGCAGTATTCACTGATAAAAAGCTGGATTGCCAAAGAGATATACGTTCCTCTATTTGTAGAATACTACAGCAAGAAAGAAAAGCTGATCAAGCAATATAGCGTTGCGAAGCTGGAAAAGATTCAAGGAATCCGGACGGAAATTGAGGTTGTTATGATTGATCTGAACAGAGAACATAGAACGTTCATCAAGGTCAAAGATATAAAATACAACTCAAATCTGCCGGACGATACCTTTACGCGTAGAAATCTGGAAGTGTGGTGAAACAAGATTTAGAGATTCAGGAATGCAGGGGGTTTAGGGTTTGCAGATTACAGGGATTATACGGAATTGGTTTATAATAATCTGCGAGAATTAGTGTAATCTGTGGATGGGATTGGGGAATTAATGAATTCAGGGATTGTCGATTGTCAATTAAAAAGAGCCTTTAGAGCTTTGCGCCTTTGCGGTCGAATGTTACTTTTTTTTTGCTTTTTCCTTTCTATCCTTTTTATGCCAAAAGGTGACGCAGATTTTTTTCTGACCACATCGGTTTTGTTTCCCTGTCCGGTGTACGCACAGGATACCTTTTATACAATTCATGTTAGTTCGTACAGGATCCGGGAAAATGCTGTCGAAAAGGTATCTCGCCTTGAAAAATCCGGTTTTGAGGCTTTTTACAGGCATGAACATGTAAAGGGCAAAGCAATGTGGTACAGGGTTTATATAGGCAGGTTTGGTTCCCGAAACAACGCAAAAGAAATGGCCGAGGTATTGAAGCGGAAAAAAGCAATATCATACTATGATATAATGGATGTAAATTATGATATACATGATTCGGAGGATAAGAATATTTTATCAGATCAACCCGAAGGGAAAAATGCTGATCCTGCCGGTGAATCCCTTGACTTCGATTTTGATATATTTGTAGAGGATACGGAACCCGAAGGACAGATTGCCGGACAGAGGCTATTCGATCTTGGAGGATTTATCCGGGTTACCGGAGCTCTAGATACGGAAGATGACAAGGCCGGTGATCACACCCGGATGGTACGTAATACGATACGGCTGGAGGGAAAGTGGAATCCGGTACAGGAAACAAGCCGTCTTCGTAATAATTCCAGCAGTAGTTTTTATTTGCTGACATCCGTAGAATGGGACTATCTCCGGTTTGGGCAGGATCATTCGTCAGAGGATTGCGACATCAAGCTTTTTGAAGGGTATTTTTACTGGTCACGCAAGCCTGTGGATCTCAGAGTGGGACGGCAGATTGTTCGTTGGGGAAAGACCGATCAGATCAGCCCTGTAGATAATCTCAACCCACAGGATTTACGCGAATTTA
>DAOURZ010000438.1 GCA_030627475.1 Deltaproteobacteria bacterium
GAAGTAGATTCCAGGAAATACAAAAAGGAATTATTTTATGAAAGATTGTAAAAATATAAAAAAGGCGTTAGGTAAAAAAAACTTTTTTCCTATCGTAGTTATCGTCTCAGCCTTTGTGATGGTTTTAAATTTCTGCATGATTTCAGTTTCTGATGCAAAAACCTATACAATACCGGAAAGTTTTACCGATCTTGCAAAAACAGCAAGTCCCACTGTTGTTAACATAAGAACGGTCAAAACCATAAAGGGCGGGGGTCGTGTTTATCGTCATTTCTTCAACAGTCCTTTTGGCAAAGAAGAGCCTTTTCGTGATTTTTTCGACAATTTTTTAGGCAATGAGTTTCAGCGGGATTTCAAGCAACGGAGTTTAGGTTCCGGCTTTATTATTGATAAAGAAGGTTATATTATTACCAATAACCATGTTATCAAGGATGCAGACAAGATCAAGGTAAAGCTTAAAAACGGCAAAGAGTTTGAT
This sequence comes from Deltaproteobacteria bacterium, assembly GCA_030627475.1. Classification (GTDB taxonomy): domain Bacteria; phylum Desulfobacterota; class Desulfobacteria; order Desulfobacterales; family ETH-SRB1; genus B13-G4. The sequence continues at coordinate 479 of DAOURZ010000438.1, forward strand.
GCTGAAATCGTTGGCCGTGATTCCAACACAGACATTGCCCTTATAAAAATAAAATCGAAGAATAACCTTTCTGTTTTAAAGATGGGTGACTCTGATGCGTTGAAAGTTGGTCAGTGGGTTGTAGCTATAGGCAGTCCGTTCGGATTGGAGCATACAGTTACTGCAGGCATTGTAAGCGCGAAAGGACGTATTATTGGTTCCGGACCTTATGACGATTTCATACAAACAGACGCGTCAATAAATCCTGGCAACAGCGGAGGCCCCCTTATTAACATGAAAGGAGAGGTAATAGGAATAAATACCGCCATAATTGCCAACGGCCAGGGAATAGGATTTGCAATTCCCATAAACCATGCAAAAAAGATTATAGATCAGCTTAAAAGCAATGGCGAAGTTACAAGGGGATGGCTTGGTATAGGAATCCAGGACATCAGCGAAGAAATAGCAAAATACTATGGAATTAAAGAAGGAAAAGGTGTTCTTGTAACTGAAATATTTTCAGGCGATCCAGCTGATGAGGCCGGAATAAAACCAAAAGATATTGTGCTGTCTGTAAACGGAAAAAAGCTTGAAAATACCCGTGAACTCAGCATGTTTATTGCTGCCCTTAGTGTTGGGGATATAGTTAAAGTAAAAATATTGCGTAACAATGTAGAAAAAACATTCAAAGTTAAAATCGCAAAAAGAGAAGATGAGCGAGTTGCCGGCCATACTCCCTCAAGAAGCAAGGAGCATGAACTCGGTATCCGTGTTTTGGAAGTAACATCTGAAATAGCCCGCCGCTTCAACATTGCTGAAAAAAGCGGAGTTATTGTGGTCGATATTGATGCGGAAAGTCAGGGGAGAGAAGCAGGTGTCATGGTGGGCGATATTATAAAAGAAATAAACCACAAATCAATAGAAACAATAATAGATTATAAAAAAGTACTCAAACAAATAAAAAAAGGCGATTCTATTCAATTATTTATTAAGAGAATTAATGCCGGGTATGTGATTGTAAAACTGACAAAATAAGGGTTCGCACAACAATAAGTTCGCAATTTTAAGTGTTGAGTCATCCGTCTGACAAGGCGCGTAAGCGCAGGAATATCGGGATATTCCTAACTTTCGCAACGCAGTTAGGCGGGATGCATCGGCGCTTAAAATGTGAAGTTATTTTTGTGCGAGCCCTAAGGATCGTGAACAAATACTGTGCTGGCCCTTCCGGTTTTCGGTAAATCTCTCGTAAATCCTGAA
>DAOURZ010000205.1 GCA_030627475.1 Deltaproteobacteria bacterium
AGTACTTTATTTTGGTTTGTCAGAAGATGCCCATATCAGAGCACTAAATATCAACGAAAAAGCAACCGGAATTTCTTTTACTCTGGTGCTGCCGGAAGAAAGAATTCCAATAGAACTCAGGGCATACGGCAGATTTATGGTATTAAACGCCCTTGCTGCAGCATCTGTTGGATATCTTGTTGGTTTGTCTTCAAAAGAGATAAAAGCCGGTCTGGAATGTTTTCGACCGGTTAAGGGCAGAATAAATATCGTTGATGTCAGGGGAGTACACATAATTGACGACACATACAATGCAAATCCTGATTCAATGAAAGCCGCAATCAGGACTCTTGATTCATTAAAAGGTAACAGCAGGAGTATTCTTGTTGCCGGCGATATGTTTGAGCTGGGAGAACACGCAGAATCCATGCACAGAAATACAGGTTCGCTATCTGCCAGGTCAAACATTACAAAACTTTACGTTACAGGTGAGTTCGCAGAAACTGTTGCAGAGGGTGCCCGCAAAGAAAACAGGAATTTGATGGAGATATTTATTGGATCAAAAAAAGAAATTCTTGAAGATTTAAAAAAATGGCTTCTACCGGGAGACTGGGTTCTTGTAAAGGGCTCAAGGGCAATGGGTATGGAGAAAATCGTTGAGGGGTTGAATATCTAATCATGTTTTACCATCTGCTATATCCGTTTCATACAACAATATCGGTTTTAAATGTATTCCGTTACATTACATTCAGAACTATCTTTGCCACCCTTACAGCTTTTTTTATCTGTTTTTTTCTCGGTCCGTGGGTTATCAGAAAACTCAGTGAGATGCAGATTGGACAGCATATAAGAGAAGATGGTCCAAAGGCGCATTTCAAAAAAGCCGGAACCCCTACTATGGGCGGAATACTGATTATATTTTCAATCTCTGTTTCAACACTTCTATGGACTGATTTAACAAACCGTTATGTGTGGATAGTTCTTCTAACAACAATTGGCTTTGGAGCTATCGGCTTTATAGACGATTATCTCATGCAGATCAAAAAGTGCAGCAAGGGTCTTGGCGTTAAAAGCAAATTTTGTTTTCAGATATTGCTCGCATTATTAACGGGAACTCTTGTTTATATGTGCCCTGATTTTTCAACGCAAGTAACTGTCCCGTTTTTTAAAAATATTTCGCCTGATCTATATTGGGGATATATATTCTTTGCCGCATTTGTAATTGTTGCGGCATCAAATGCCGTCAATCTCACAGACGGCCTTGATGGCCTTGCTATTGGCCCTGTGATTGTAGCTGCGGCAACATATATGCTTTTTTCTTATGTAGCAGGGCATTACAAAATAGCTGATTATCTTCAGATCAACTATGTTGCCAATAGCGGTGAAATGACAATTTTTTGCGGAATCGTAGCTGGTGCGGGTCTGGGTTTTTTGTGGTTCAACGCTTACCCTGCTCAAATTTTTATGGGTGATGTTGGTTCTCTTGCACTCGGAGGCGCCATAGGCACAGTGGCTGTGATTATAAAACAGGAGATATTGCTCGTGATCGTCGGTGGACTTTTTGTAATAGAGACGCTTTCGGTAATTTTCCAGGTAGGTTTTTTCAAGATGACAAACGGCCGAAGGATTTTCAGAATGGCACCGCTTCACCATCATTTTGAATTAAAAGGCTGGTCAGAGCCAAAAGTTATAGTACGATTCTGGATAATTGCCATAGCACTTGCGCTTATTTCTATGAGTACGTTGAAACTTAGGTGAAAGGGTCAGGGAGCAAGGATCAGTGGCCAGAAATCAAACATACGTAGGGGCACGATGCATCGTGCCCCTACTTAAAAATAAAAATATTCTAATAGTAGGTTTCGGAGTTACAGGCGTTGCAACTGCTCAATTTTTGATAAACAGAGGAGCATTTGTAACTGTTGCTGACCGAAAGAAAGAACGGGAACCTGGTTCTGAAGCGTTGTTAATTCGTGATCCTCGCATAAAAATGGAACTGGGAGCACATAGAATTGAAACTTTTGAAAAAGCGGATCTTATTGTTATCAGCCCCGGAGTTCCTCATACAATTGAGCCTGTAATAAAAGCTAAAGAACAAGGTATCCCTGTAATGGGCGAAATGGAGCTTGCATCAAGATTTATAACGGAACCAATTATTGCTGTAACCGGTACTAACGGGAAAACCACTACAACAACTCTTTTATGCAAAATGCTCGAAGATTCCGGACTTAAGGTATTTGTAGGCGGCAATATAGGAAACCCTTTAATTGCATATGTTGACAAACAGGAAAAAGCTGAAATTGTTGTCATAGAGGTAAGCAGTTTTCAGTTGGATACCATAGATACTTTCAGGGCAAACGTGGCGGTTTTGCTGAATATTACCGAAGATCACATGAATCGTTATCCTGATTTGGATGCTTATGCAAAGTCCAAAGCCCGGATTTTTGAAAACCAGAAAACTGACGATACAGCGGTCTTAAATGGCTCTGATCCTGTTGTGTGTTCTTTGAGTAAAGATATCCAAAGCAGAAAAGTTTTTTTCAGTTCAAAAGGGAAAAAAGGCGTAACCATAAGTGATGGAAGCATAATTTCTCAGAAAAACATATCCCGGCTCCTTGCGGACTTTAAACTGCCTGGCAAACACAATATGGAGAATGCTGCAGCGGCAAGCCTTGCTGCGCTGGCTGCCGGAGGAACTTTTGAAGGGGTACGTTCGGCATTAAGAAAATTTAAAGGGCTTTCCCACAGGCTTGAACATATTAACACCCTGAATGGTATTGATTTTTTTAATGATTCAAAGGCTACAAATGTTGATTCAGTGGCAAAAGCACTTGAAACTTTTGAAAAACCAATAGTCCTGATTATGGGTGGCCAAAACAAGGGAAGTAAATTTCATGTTCTGAGGAATTTGATAGATAAGCACACAAAAGCACTGATAGTTATCGGAGAAGCAAAAGAAGATATTATGGCCGAGATGGGAAGCATCAAGCCTGTTGAGGCTGCGGCCACAATGGAAGACGCAGTTGTTAAGGCATATCATGCAGCACAACCCGGAGATATTGTACTCTTGTCACCGGCCTGCGCCAGCTTTGACATGTATAATAACTATGCACAACGGGGAGAAGATTTTTGCAGAGCTGTTGAAAAACAAAAAAAATTGATAATTGATAATTGAAGGTATTCTATTAATTTTATAAAAAAAACAGAACGAAACGATTCCACAAATCATCAATTATTATTTATCATATGCCAAAACAACTACCTGAAAATAATCCTCAATCGGGATACGATATTACACTCCTTTTCTCTGTCCTTTTTCTGGTTGGGCTGGGGGTTGTAATGGTTTACAGCGCAAGCTCAGCTCTGGCGCTGAAAGAATTTGGAGTTGATTACTATTATTTAAAGAAACAGATTTTTTGTTCACTCTTAGGCATTCTTGCTCTGGTTGCCAGCAGACATATTCCGTTAAAACTTTTTTATTCTATGGCATATCCGCTGGTTATTCTTGCATTTCTTTTGCTGATTGCTGTTAACGTCTCCGGCTTAGGTGTTACCGCAGGAGGCTCAACACGCTGGTTACGATTGGGTTTTTTAACATTCCAGCCATCTGAGGTGGCGCGTTTTTCTCTTGTATTATATCTGGCGTATTCCATGAGTAAAAAAGCGGATAAACTTAAAAATTTTTCAATTGGCTTCATACCTCATATTATAGTTTTCGGCATATTTGCAATACTGATGGTTGTACAACCGGATTTTGGTTCGGTTGTTATTCTGGGAGCAATTACATGGATTATGCTTTTTGTCGGAGGTGTTCGGATTTTACATCTTTTAACACCTTTGCTGATTTTGCTGCCGGCTTTATACATTTTTATGATCAATGCACCTTACAGGTTTAAACGAATTCTG
>DAOURZ010000419.1 GCA_030627475.1 Deltaproteobacteria bacterium
CCACTTCAATTATTTGAAAATCTGCAAGTGTAAACAGGGAAATGAAGAATGCCGAATTTTTGCCAAACAGTCAACTCCCTAAAAGATTCTATCCTCCCCCCATCTTCCACCTCTACATCCCTTTATCTCTACGTCCCTCCGCCGCAGGCGCTCAATCCCTTATTCATCAGGTCTCAGTTTCAGAGGGCAGCCTTTTTCCAGTCAATAAATACGGATACTTAGAATAGGCTTTCCTGTAACCTCTCTTTTTCGTCTCTTTTTTCATGTCTTCACCACCTTGTTTCTCGTCCTAAACAACAATCTTTATCAACAATAACAAATAATTATAAATTTCCTGTAACCACCCCCTTTTTTGGGCCTTTTTTAAATTTCGATTAACCACCTAAATTATATACACATCTTCGTTTTTAGACACTTTTCCTTTGCCCATAACCCTGATTTCCCCTTCGCAGTTTGCGCAAAGGGAATAGATACGTACACTGTCCTCTTTTTCAGGGAAAGGCCACAAGAAAACTGCGAAAATCAGTAGTCCCCCGCAAGTATCCATGAGGGATAATACATGCTTTCAGATTTATTATTTTCGTAAAGATGGATTCTGCCACAGGCGTTTAACTCTGAACCGATCAGAACTGCCAGCCCTAAGGGCATTGCTCCAAAAATATGAATATCGGTGATATTATATTTACTTTTTGCATCTCTTACTGCATTACCGATTTCCCAAGCCATCCCAGAAGCTACGTTATGATTCGGTACTGACTCCCGGGAAGGACCTTCTGCAGGTTCACAAAAAAGCTCGGCACGAAGAGAAAGCTGTTGTTTATCTATGTAGTTTCCAAGACTGTTATCAATAGAACTCGTTATGGAAAGATTTACTCCGAGATTTGTTGACCCGATATTTCTTGATTCCTCATTGATCTTCAAGCCCGATGGCTTTTCCGGCCTTTCCAGAGAAGACCACAATTGTTCTCTCTGATTAATTATGATTTTAAAACCTGTTTCTCTCCTGAAAATATATCCGAATGCGATACCGGCTGACAGGGTTGCTTTTGCAAACAGTCTTATCTTCATCACCCCGGCACTCAACAAGGCATCCTTGACATCCTTCAAGGCAGGCAAAAGATGTGTCTTCCAGTTAGTGTCAGACATAATTTTATCGGAAAAACTTAATCGGCTCCAGTCAAGATCAAGCTGTGGTTGAATATTGCCCTGTGTTCTTGAATAGGTCATTAAGGAAATCATAAAATCCTGATCCGCAGGGCGCTTAATAATCTCTTTCAGCAAAATCTTTCTGATTTCACGGGAAGCTTCGGACAGCGTTTTACCCTCATGTATAATAGCACCATTATACCTTGAAATATCACCCAGCATACTGCCTTGTAACTTTTGATTTGCTTTGTCCATGGACATGTGTATCAAGGGAACAATATGGAAAGTTTTATCTCTTTTACTTTTATTTAATGCTTCTTTGATTTCGACTTCCCGGATAAATTCCGATTCTACGCTGTCATCTGTAATGTACAGGAAGAAAACGGCACATTCTTCTTGAATGGCTTCCCGGATTTGCGAATCAGTATTGCCGATAGCCAAAGACTCTATATCCTGCCAAATTCGGATGCCTCCAGCACATAGAGTGTCGGCGATTTCCTGAACTGCCTTAACATTTTTTCGGCTGTAGCTTAAGAATACAGGTTTCATAGTATTTCTCCCAATCAGTGAGGTTGTATCTTTTGCATTTTAAATGCCCGATAAGGATTTATCTGTTTATATCTGTTTATATCTGTTTTAGCGTCTTTCCTGAATTCA
>DAOURZ010000015.1 GCA_030627475.1 Deltaproteobacteria bacterium
ACGGGTATGCCTGCGGTTTTTGCAAATCCTTATGCATCAAGATCTCAGCACATATCTTCGCAAAAAATCGCTCAACTTAGGTAAAAATAACTTTACATTTTAAGCGCCGATGCATCTGAAGCAAAGGATATAGGAGAATAATAATGGCGACAATAAGTGCTGCAATGGTTAAACAGCTCCGTGAAAAGACCGGAGTCGGAATAATGGATTGTAAAGAAGCGCTTTCACAGAGCGATGGCGATATAGATAATGCAGTTGATTTTTTAAGAACAAAAGGGTTGGCAACGGCACAAAAAAGGGCAGGAAGGGCAATGAGTGAAGGAATAATCCAGCCATATGTCCATATGGGCAGCAAGCTGGGTGTACTGCTTGAGATAAATTGCGAAACCGATTTTGTTGCAAAAAATGATGAGTTTAAAGAATTTGCAAAAAATATCGCTATGCATATCGCAGCAACCGATCCTGTTGGAATCTCATCCGATGATGTGACTGATGAAATAATAAATAAAGAAAAAGAAATATATCGCAGCCAGGCCATTGAAATGGGAAAACCGGAAAATGTGACAGAGAAAATAGTTGAGGGAAAAGTTAACAAGTTTTATAAGGATAACTGTTTATTGAATCAGGCATATGTGCGTAATCCTGACATGACTGTATCTGATCTTTTGAATGATATGATTGCAAAAATGGGCGAAAATATAACAATTAAACGTTTCACAAGATTTCAGATAGGGGATTCTTAAACATTGACACTACCGAGATACAATAGAGTTCTGTTAAAATTGAGCGGTGAAGCTCTAATGGGCGATCAGGGCTTTGGTATCAGCCCGGAAATAATAAATTATGTAGCTGAAGAGATCCGTTCGATATTTGATCTCGGGGTTCAAATAGCTATTGTTGTCGGCGGCGGCAATATTTTCAGAGGGCTTGCCGCCAGTTCATTCGGCATGGATCGAACGTCCGCTGATCATATGGGTATGCTGGCAACGGTAATCAATAGCCTTGCATTGCAGGACGCACTTGAAAAAAAAAGTATTCAGACGCGTACTCAGTCTGCAATATCAATGCATGAGGTGGCTGAACCTTACATTCTTCGCAAGGCTATTCGTCATCTTGAAAAAGGACGCGTAGTTATTTTTGCGGCAGGCACTGGAAATCCTTATTTTACTACAGATACCGCTGCAGTTTTAAGAGGTCAGGAGATTCATTCCGAGATTTTGCTGAAAGCCACCAGGGTTGCCGGCTTGTATGATTCAGATCCTCTTATTAATAAAGATGCCAGGTTCATTAAAAAAATCACTTATATAGAAGTTTTGGAAAGACAGCTCAAAGTCATGGATATGACAGCGATCTCTCTCGCTATGGAGAACCAGCTTCCTCTTGTAATTTTTGATATTAAGAACAAGGGAAATCTTAGAAAAATAATATGTGGAGAGGAAATCGGAACCAGGATAAACAATTGACGTGCATCTAGTCGCCTCGTTCCTACGCTGGAGCATCGGAATGAGAAAAATATTACTAATTTTCAAATTTCTGTTTGATAGTGAAAAAGGTGAAATATATGCTGGAATCCATATATAAAGAAACAAAAGAAAATATGGTTAAATCAATTGCCGTCCTTAAAAAGGAGTTAAATAAAGTCAGGACCGGTCGTGCTTCTCTTTCTTTGCTTGATGGAATATTTATTGATTATTACGGCACCCGAACTCCCATTAACCAGATGGCCTCACTTTCAATTCCGGAAAGCCGCCTTGTTATAATACAACCATGGGATGTTACCGCAATAAAGGAAATTGAAAAGGCAATATTAAAATCCGATCTGGGAATTACTCCTTCGAACGATGGTAAAATTATTCGTATATCCATACCACCGCTTACGGAAGGAAGACGCAAGGAACTTGCAAAAATCGTACGAAAAATTTGTGAAGACTATAAGGTGGCGATACGCAATATCAGACGTGATTCAAACGAACTGATCAAAGGTTTGAAAAAGGATGGTGATATTTCGGAAGATGATGCGTTCAAAGCACAGGACCAGGTCCAAAAGATAACTGATGAACAGATCAAGCATATAAATGACAACATTTTTAAAGAAAAAGAGAAGGAAATCCTTGAATTCTAATGATTTTTCTTCTGTTTATACAGATATTGATATAGCCAATCTCCCCTGTCATGTCGCCATCATCATGGATGGTAATGGTCGTTGGGCAAAAAAGCGTATTTTAAATCGCATTGAAGGACATAAAAAAGGGGTGGATGTTGTTCGGGCTATTGTCAGAACCTGTAGTAAAATAGGTATTCCCATCCTGACTTTATACGCTTTTTCCACTGAAAACTGGCAGAGGCCAAAGACCGAAGTCGCTGCTCTCATGTTCATTCTGAAAAATTTTCTTGAATCGGAACAGAAAGAAATGGTGGATAATAATATCCGTCTCAATGCCATTGGACAGATAGAAAAGCTTCCGAAAAATGTTCGGCAGGTCCTGCATCAGACCATAAATCTAACAAAAAAAAATACCGGTTTGATGCTTAATCTTGCATTGAGCTATGGAGGCCGTGACGAGATAGTCAGAATGGTCAGGGAAATAGCAATAAAAACAAAAGAAGGCACGATTGAGCCTGATTTAATAACGCCCAAACTTGTATCTGATTTTCTTTACACAAAAGCAATGCCTGATCCGGATCTGCTTATAAGAACCAGCGGTGAAATGCGCATAAGTAATTTCCTTCTTTGGCAAATTGCGTACACAGAGATTTTTGTTACAAAAACATTATGGCCTGATTTTGGCAAACAGGAGTTTTTACAAATTCTGAAACACTATCAGAGCCGTGAACGCAGGTTCGGGAAAGTTTGACCGAGAGTACAACCGTTATGCATTTAAAACGTTGGATTACAAGCATTACTGCTCTTCCCTTTCTTTTTTTGATGATTTACAAGGGTGGGCTTTTGTTTGCCGTTTCAGTGAGTATAATATGCTTTTTGGCCATGTGGGAATACTTTCGTATTGTTTTTAATACAAAAGGTAACACCATATCAGGCATTATCTTGCTTATGGGTTCAATCGTAGGGCCCGTCATTATCTGGTCGGCTTATAAAAACGCATTAGATTTTATTATAATCATAGTTGCTTTTAATTTAATAATTTCCGGCCTGTTTACCGTTACACAGTTTAAATCCGATCAATTTATACTTGAAAATTTCAACAAGCAACTTATGGGGATTATTTATATTCCCATATTACTTTCCTTTCTGATTCTGATCCGTAACGGGACAGACGGAATGTTATGGGTTTTTTTCCTGTTATTTGTAGTTTTTGCCGGTGATACAGGTGCGTTTTATGTTGGTTCTTACTTGGGTAGTCACAAACTTTGTCCTTCTGTAAGCCCTAAAAAAACAATAGAGGGTTCAATAGGCGGGCTTTCTTCAAATTTGATCGTCGGAGTGTTTTTTAAGTATGTATTTTTTCACTCGCTTCCATTGGGAACAAGCATTCTTTTATTCCTCTTGATTGGTATTGCAGGCCAGGCAGGCGATTTGTTTGAATCAGCACTAAAGCGTTTCGCTTCCATTAAGGATTCCGGTTCATTATTACCGGGTCATGGAGGCATTCTGGATCGTATTGACGCTCTTCTGTTTGCCGCTCCTGTAGCATATTTTTTTAAGGAATATTTATTCTAAGGAATGTGGACGAATTAACTTTCTCAAGCAAGAGTAAATGCTGTCACGCACACCATATAATTTTGGAGGTAGCACGATGGAAATGCAAACAGCTTTTCAATTCTCAGTATATGAGCAGACGGTAATCAATATCATACGTAAACTGTCGCCTGAACGTATCCTTCAACTTATTGATTTCGCACGATTTCTTGAATTCCAGAGCGTTCAAAAAAACAACGATGACTGGTTGGATAAAGAAAAAATCAAGGTAGAAGAAGGAATCCGTGCCAGCGAAGAAAAGTGGGACGAGTTATTCATCAAGCCGGAAGCAAAGCATGTCATGCGTGAAATGGCGCAGGAAGCACTTGAGGACTACCGTGCAGGACGAACGACCGATATAGAAATTACTGAAGACGGTCGGCTTGCGCCAGCATGAAATCGCAGGCAGCTCCAAAATTCTGGAAGTTTTATATGCGTCTTCCTCACAATGTGCAACAGCAAGCACGAAAGGCTTATCAACTGTGGATGATAAATTGCTACCATCCAAGCTTGCACTTCGAGCGAGTAGATGACAAAGAATCAATCTATTCTGTGCGTGTGAGCAACGATTATCGGGCTCTTGGTTTTTTTGAAGGCGATATAGTACTTTAGTATTGGATTGGCAACCATGACGAATACGAACGTTTGTTGAAGTGAAGCCAATGAGTGAATACGGTGTGCAGGTTGGACATGAATTTTTGGTATTAATTATATATGAAGAATCTTTCGATACTCGGATCTACCGGATCCATAGGACGTAATACACTCAGGATTTTGGAAATGTTTCGTGACCGGTTTGAGGTTAAAGCTCTTGCTGCTGCGAGTAATGTTGAATTGCTTGCTAAACAGATTGAAACATTTCATCCTGAAATAGCTGTGGTTTTTGATGAAAACAGAGCTTTAGAATTGAAAAATATGCTTCCGGCAGGAGCAGGTGTCGAAATATTGTATGGAGAGGATGGCTACAGGGCGGCAGCTACTTATGATTCTGTCGAAATGGTTGTAACCGCAATAGTAGGTGCTGCCGGATTGATGCCTACACTCGCGGCAATTGAAGCTGGGAAAAACATTGCGCTGGCCAACAAGGAAACCCTTGTGATGGCTGGCGAAATCGTTATGAAAAAAGCAGCGGAAAAAGGTGTAAGCATACTTCCCGTAGATAGCGAGCATAGCGCTATATTTCAATGCATGGCAGGCCATCGAAGAGAAGATATGGACAAAATATTGCTGACAGCTTCAGGCGGCCCGTTTTTAAACAAGCCGGCAAACGAATTTGTTTCAATAAAACCGGAGGAAGCTCTGAATCATCCTACATGGCAGATGGGCAAAAAGATCAGCATAGATTCAGCTACTCTTATGAACAAGGGGCTTGAGGTGATTGAGGCAAAATATCTTTTCGAAGTATCACACAATATGATTAATGTTGTGATTCATCCGCAAAGTGTGATTCACTCAATGGTTGTCTATAGAGATGGGGCGGTTATTGCTCAACTCGGAATACCGGATATGAAAGGAGCTATAGCATATGCCATGTCCTGGCCGGAACGTCTTCCGCTTAAGCAACCGATTCCGGATTTTGCAAATATTCCGGCATTTACATTTCAACAGCCCGACTTGAAAAAATTTCCTTGTCTCGCACTGGCTTTTAAAGCCTGTGAAACAGGCGGAACAATGCCTGCGGTTTTAAATGCATCAAATGAAGTGGCAGTTGAAGCCTTTCTGAATAAACAAATTTCATTTACCGACATTCCGGAGTTAATAAAAAATACAATAGAAAAACATTTATCTGTAAAAGATCCATCATTATCCGATATTCTTGAGGCTGATAAGTGGGCAAGAGAAACAGTTAAAGAACAGCAATTCCAATTTTGAAGAATAATATGCCATAGCTCCCTTCAAAAGAGGAATTTAATGAAAGCATTCTCTGTTTGAATAGATGTAACGCACAATTGCAAAAGGAAAAAAATATGAGGAATTTCAACATACAGTCTGTTGGGAATCAAGCAGTAATAACAGTTGATCTTTCATTTATAAATATCGAATCGTTAAATCGATTATTTGAACGACTGCGAACCGAACAGCTTATTCAGAAAGCGGATTTCAGCGATGCAATCACCGAAATCGGAACAGAAATCAAACAAAGCTGGTGGCAAAAGAATCGGAAACAGTACTTAAAAGGCATAATCAATGCGGATTGTGATTGATACCAACATGATTTTTTCCTTATTGTTGGGAAAAAATGTGGGAATGCGTGACACTTTTTTTGATCCGGCAAACATTTTCTATGCTCCGAACTATATTATTGGCGAACTGTTTGAGAAAAAAGAAAAAATTATGAGGTATTCTGCTTTGTCAGAAGCCGAAATTTACGAATTGTTCCATCGGATACTTGGTAAAATTGAATTTGTCACCGAGGGTTTTGTTGCTTTGGAACACAGGTCTCAGGCATTTAGTTTATGTCAGGACATTGATGAGGATGACATTCCATTTATCGCTTTATCTTTGCAATTGAATGCAGAGTTTTGGACAGGAGATAAGCAACTGAAAGAACATCTTAAGAAACATAGTTTTACTTTATTTTTTGAACCTAAATATTAAGATACCGAACCAATATTAAAAATTCTTTAGGAACCATTGTTATTATGACTACAAGTATATTTGCATTTATCCTGGTATTAGGAATACTTATATCCTTTCATGAATTTGGTCATTTCCTTGTTGCCAGATTATTTGGAGTAGGAGTAAAAAAATTTTCCATAGGGTTTGGCCCAAAGATATTCGGCAAAAAGATAGGCGATACCGATTATTGCATTTCGGCAATACCACTTGGAGGCTTTGTAAAAATGGTAGGCGAGGATCCCGGCGAAGAAATCAAGCCTGCTGATATGTCTGTTTCTTTTACTCACAAGCATGTCTTCAAACGGATTTTAATTGTTGCTGCCGGTCCTTTTTTTAATCTTCTCCTCGCAATAATAATTTTTTTCGGGATATTCTGGATTCATGGAACTGTTGTTATAGAAACTTCCATAGGAGAGGTTAAAGAGAATAGCCCTGCTTTTACCGGAGGGTTGAAAAAAGGCGATAAAATACTAGCTATTAATGGAATTCCGATTGAGAGCTGGGAAAAGATGGCAAAAATTATTTCTGAAAGCAATGGGAAAGAGATTGAATTACATATTAGCAGGAATGAGTCTGTTACTTCATTAAAAATCAAACCTGAATCAATAACCTCCAAAAATATTTTTGGCGAGGATTTTCAGCGTTATGTTATTGGTATTACATCTTCAGGAGATGTTTTTTCAAAGGAATTGAATTTTTTTCAGGCATTTTCAGAAAGCATAATACAGAGTTATAACATTTCAAAGTTAACCATAGTTAGTATTGTAAAGCTGATTCAGGGGGCCATCTCGACAAAAACTCTGGGCGGCCCGCTTATGATTGCACAGATGGCAGGCCAACAGGCCGAAGAGGGAGCATCAAACCTGTTGTTTTTTATAGCATTGCTGAGCATTAACCTTGGCATTATCAATTTTTTGCCCATACCTGTTCTGGATGGCGGTCATCTAATTTTCTTTTTTATTGAAGCGGCAACAGGACGTCCTGTTAATGTTAAATTTCGTGAAATTTCCCAGCAGGCAGGTATTTTTGTGCTGGTTTCGCTCATGATTTATGTATTTTATAATGATATTACCCGAATGTTTTTTAGTTAAATCAACCTCTGACCCTGAATTTATTATGCCCTATAGACTGGAAATAACATTAAAATCCGATTTGTTTGATGCTGAAGGCAAAGGTATTCAACAAAAGGCAATGCGTTATTTTGGAATTGATCTTTCACAAGTAAGGACAATTCATGTACTTACTATTGATGCCGATTTGTCGGATGATCAATTGAAAAAAATACAAACAGGGGTTTTTACAAATCCTGTAACGCAAATTTCTTCTTTTAAGCCTTTGCCGGTTGAATTTGACTGGACTATCTGGGTTGGCTACAGGCCCGGAGTCAAGGACAACCCGGGAAGTACTGCTGTTGAGGCAATGGAAGATATTTTAAGGATAAAGTTCGGTTCAAATGATGCTGTATATACATCAAAGCGTTTTTGTCTGAAAGGAAAGAAGCTTACTGCTGAAGATATGGACAAAATCGCCGGCGAGCTTCTCGCAAATGATATCATCCAGCAGTGGAAGATTTTTTCGAAGAATGACTGGAATTCCGAGACAGGAATCGGCTTTATCATTCCAAAAGTTATGCTTGACCATATACCTGCGGTTATTTCTCTTCCAATAGACAGCAATTCAACTCTTAAGCAAATCAGCGATGAACGAAATCTGGCTTTAAATTCCAATGATATTCCAACCATAAGAAATTATTTTTCAGACAAAAATGTTCTTGCAGCACGTGCAAAAGTCGGACTATTAGACCCGACTGATATTGAACTTGAATATATTTCTCAGGCGAGAAGCGACCATTGCAATCATAATACCTTTCAGGGACTGTTCCGTTATCATGATCTTGCAACAGATAATTTAGAAGTCATAGATGATCTTTTTAAAACCTGCATTAAAACTCCTACGTTGATGTTAAAAGAGAAAAAACCCTGGGTTGTATCTGTTTTGTGGGATAATGCAGGCGTGGGGCGTTTTGATCAAAATTATTATTATGTCATTACCGGAGAAACGCACAATTCGCCGTCCAATATGGAAGCATATGGCGGCTCCATAACCGGCATAGTAGGAATATACCGTGATCCACTCGGTACCGGCAAAGGGTCAAAGCTGATTATGGGAAGCTACGGCTATTGCGTGGGGCAAAGAGATTATAACGGAGATCTGAAACCGCATCTGCATCCAAAACGACTTTTAGATGGTGTTATAGAAGGAGTAAGAGATGGCGGCAACAAAAGTGGGATACCAACGCCTTTTGGTCAGGTCTTTTTTCATCATGGTTACATGGGCAAATGCCTGGTTTTTGTAACAGCGCTTGGTATCATGCCTGCTATCATAAAAAATGAACCGTCAGAGCAGAAAGATATTTCTCCCGGCGATCTGGTTATCATGTGCGGAGGAAGGGTCGGCAAAGATGGGATTCATGGCGTAACAGCAGCATCAGAGACTTTTTCCGAGCATACTCCTGCCGGCCATGTCCAGATCGGGGACCCATACACCCAGAAAAAAATGCATGATTTCATTCTGGAGGCACGTGATGAAGGGCTTATAGCATTTATTACCGATAACGGAGGAGGAGGTCTTTCATCATCCGTAGGCGAATCAGCGCTGTTTTCAAATGGATGTGATATTCAGCTTGAAAAAGTTCCTTTGAAATATCAAGGACTTGATCAGTGGGAGATATGGATTTCAGAATCCCAGGAACGTATGACTCTTGCTGTAACACCGGAAAAACTGGAACATTTCCTTGCGCTTTCAGAAAAGCATGCTGTTGAAAGCACGGTTATTGGCCACTTTACTGATACAGGCAAGCTCCATATCTCATACAACAGCAAAACCTGTGCTTATATTGATCTTGATCTGCTTACTGCGGGTTTTCCGCAATGGGAATTTGATGCGCATTGGCAGCTTCCGGACAAGCGGGGGTTATTTGAGCCGGTTTTAAAGGAACCGGTTGATTACGAAACTTTACTGAAAGATATGCTTGCGCGACCCAATGTATGCTCCAAAGAATGGATTGTCAGGCAATATGATCATGAAGTTCAGGGCACAAGCGTAATAAAACCTCTAATCGGCGTCGGTCGGGATGTGAACAGTGATGCGGCTGTCTTAAGGCCAGTGCTTGATTCTAAAAAAGGTCTTGCTTTTGCTCAGGCTCTGTTGCCCACTTATTCACTTATTGATGCATATCATATGACAAGCTGTACCATTGACGAAGTCGTGCGCCGGCTTATAGCTGTTGGAGCAAATTTTGAACACATAGGCGGCGTGGATAATTTCTGCTGGCCTGATATTCAATATAATTCAAAAGACAATCCTGACGGCAAATTCAAGGCCGCACAGCTTGTCCGTTCATGCCGTGCTCTTCGGGATATTTGCCTGGCATATGAAATTCCACTTCTTTCAGGCAAAGACAGCATGTATGTTGATGGTTATCTTCCGGGCCGTTATGGTGAAAAACATAAGATTTCCGCACTTGAAACTCTCCAGTTTTCAGCAACGTCCGTCATAGATAATATAAATAGATGCATTACAATGGACAGCAAGATGCATGGAGATCTAATTTATGTTCTTGGTACCACCAAAAACGAGTTGGGGGGTTCCGAGTATTACGAGCATTTTGATTATATTGGTCTTAATGTTCCCAGGGTTATGTCCGATCAGTTTGTGCCGGTTTACAAAAAGCTTGGCTATGCCATTGACAGAGAAATCGTGGCATCCGTACATGGTATATATCGCGGTGGTCTCGGAGTACATCTTGCTTTGACCGCAATGGGCGGTAACCTTGGTATGGAAGTTGATCTTGCCCATGTGGTTGCAGACGATGTTGATCGTAATGACACAATATTGTTTTCTGAATCTGCCGGACGATTTATTGTAACCATTGATCCACGGCATAAGGAAATTTTTGAAGATATTTTCAAAGGACTTCCATGTGCCTGCATAGGAAAAATAACCAAAGAAACCGATTGTATTATAAAAGGTATTGGCGGCAGAGTTATTATTTCAGTTACTGCGAATGATCTTAAAGCCGCATGGAAAAAACCATTCAAAGACCTTTGTTGAAATAAAGCCAGGGAAAAGGCTCATAAGCTATCTACACAAAGCATATGACAGGCGTCCCGTCCCCTTTAGGTATAAATAAAAAGTGGAGGATTGTACAAAAGGCTATGTCAATACGTGAGGATTTTGAGGAACGTGAAAGGATATTTATTTCTTCATTCGGTTGTCTTAGTTCGGAATCAAGGGGCCGAATGAGAGAGGAAGTGCCTTGCCCCATCCGAACTGCTTTTCAGAGAGATAGGGATCGCATTGTTTATTCCAATGCCTTCAGGCGGTTAAAACATAAAACCCAGGTTTTTTTATCTCCCCTGGGCGATCATTATCGAACACGATTGACCCATACTCTTGAGGTGTCGGAAATAGCAAGAACAATTGCCAGGGCAATGCGTTTAAATGAAGATTTGGTTGAAGCCATTGCTCTCGGCCATGATCTTGGACATACGCCATTTGGCCATAGCGGAGAAACAGCTCTCAAAGAAATATATTCGGAGAGTTTTTCGCATAATGAGCAAAGCCTGCGTGTTGTAGATGTTTTAAGCAATAACGGGAAGGGACTTAATCTTACTTACGAAGTGCGTGATGGAATTTTGAAGCATTCAAAAGGATATGGAAACATTATTCCGAGCGATCCATCCGAACAGGCATATACCATTGAGGGCAGAATACTGCGTGTTTCCGATATAATTGCGTACCTGAACCACGATCTTGATGATGCGATCAGGAGTGGTGTAATAAGTTCCGGCCAGGTGCCTGAATCCTGCCTGAAGATAATCGGACATTCGCATTCGGAGCGAGCCAGGACAATGATTGAAGATGTTATTTCGTCCAGTGAAGTTGTAGATGGTGAGTTATGCCTGCGCATTAGCAATAAAGTATATTCCGCTATGAAGACTTTAAGAGAGTTTCTTTATGAAAATGTATATCGTTCGCCTCATGTGCACAGAGAGTTTGTCAAGGCAAAAAAAATTCTTTCGGAACTGTATTCCTTTTTTTTAAATAATGAAGATGACCTTCAAAAAGAACTCGAAAATATGGAAATGGCAGATTGCATGAATAACAGCCAATCCAGAGAAAGGGTAGTTTGTGATTTAATTGCCAGCATAACAGACAGATATGCTCTTGATCTTTATGAGAAAATCTTTTTCCCCTCTCCACTTGTTTAAACCTGATGCATTTAAATTTTGAACAAATTAGATCAAATTACAATAAGTATTCACCCTTTTTAAAAAAGCTGGAAACAATATGGGCGGATATGGGGCAAAAATATCAGGAAGCTGCTGATTATTATGGTTTTTTCTGTGATGGATGTGAGAATAATTGTTGTTATACCCTTTTTTATCATTATACCCTTTTGGAATATCTTTTTCTTATGAAAGGATATAGTGCCCTTGAACATGAAAGGCAGAATCAGGTTACAGAGCGAGCACTAAAAGTATGCGATAGAACTCCGGAGTATGACAAAACAGGAAAACCCGTACG
>DAOURZ010000342.1 GCA_030627475.1 Deltaproteobacteria bacterium
AAATTGAAAAGCCTTTTTGGTCGTTTCTCACAAAAAGAACTTGAAAATGAATATTCAAGTAGTGGAAAATGATAAACAGAATTAAATTTTTAGCACATAACGAGGAATTAATCGCGCCAGTATTTCGCCAAGACGAAGCTCAACGGTCCTTAAAACTACGCCTTTTCCCCGATAGTCAAATTCCATTTCTCGAACATCAGAGCAAATCTTATTGCCCACATCTGTTTGCATTTCTAGCACAAAATACCGCTCTCCTTCGATTTCGATGACCGCTTGCACGTTAATGAAGTCGCTAAAGGCATATCCTCCTCCATGAGGTATTATATTTGCATTTTTTAATCGGTCCATCACGCCTAAATCTTCTGCTCGCTTGGTAAATCCTAAAGCTTCGATAATTTCATCATCTAGATTATTAATGCCTTTCATTAAAAACGCAGGCAAGTCAGCTCTTAAGGCTATTGGAAAAATTGTTGCGTTTTGGTTTTTGATATTTTGGCAACCTAAGAGAAGTTCATTGTAATTTAAAAGACCTTGATGTGTAACATTAGATATTACCCGGAAATTCCCAAATATCGCCTCTGCAACCATTTTCCTTTTTTCTTTTGCAAAATCTTCGGCATATTGATAAAATTTTAAATATTCTTCAGCAGCGGAATCAACTAAAACGTGAAGGGTTCCAAATTTTGTTTCAATAACTTCTGATTTTTCTTTAAGATTTTCACTTTTATCAAAATAAAGCCCTAATCCTTTTTCAGTTTCTCCACGCAGTTCTGACGCAGATCCATGTATAATAAAAGCATATTCTGGTAAATCTGAATAGAGTGAGCGTTTGATAACTTTAAAAAGGTCAATAAAATGATTCCCTTCACCCAGATCCCAATCTATTTTAACATCATCAATGTACAAATCTTCTTTTTTTGCGTTATGAACCCGTTCAATTAATTGATCTGATTCTGGGAGTTCATCTAATCCTCCAACTAGCATACCACAAGCATTAGGTTTAACATCCAAAATAATCAATTTATCCGTTCCAGAACCCCAAACAAGTTTGCCTCCGTAACCAAATCCTGCTTTCCATCGAGTTAGATTTCTCGTGACGGTTTCATCGGGTGTTGAAACGAATGTTGCATTTGGGTCAAGCCCGAATTTTTCTTGAACCATGTGGATCTTTGCTAAACCGTATTTCATGTTCTCGCGGCATAAATAAGACGCACCATCACCTAATCCCATTGAAAAGTAATATTTGGCTGCCCTTTTCAGTAATTCTGTTTTTTCAAGTTTTTCAATTCTCATTTTCTTCAAATCTCTAAGCTGCTGTTAAAATTATTTAATCGTTTAGTGAACCGATGTATGGCGACGATGCTTGAGCACCTTTTTTAGCGGAATAGATGTAGGAGACTGCAAAATAAATCTTTTCATTCAAGTTTTTCTCTTGCTTCGTTCACAATGCTTGAGTTGATATATGCAGAGGCTCTCTCTGTTTTTTGCTTTTTAATGCGTCTTTACCTCATATTTTGAGGGTAAGTTTAATAAGAGACTTCTATGGAATAGCTGCGTTGTGCAAGAAGCAGTTTTGCACATGAAATGCAAGGAGATGAAATAGTAGATGTCTGAGAGAAAGATGTACAAGGCGGTTTGTGCTGATTGCGGGAAGGAATGTGAAGTTCCGTTCAAACCTGACCCGAGTAGGCCTGTTTACTGCCGAGAATGCTGGGCAAAAAGAAGACCCCCGAGAAGAAGATATTAAGTTAAACTAACAGGTTTTATTCAGAAACCAAAATTTTCTATCTCTTTCCATATTTTTTATATTTTCTCCGTATTTAAGTGTAAATAAGTTAAAGCGCACACTAAGAAATGCTCACTTTTTAAAATAGGGATACGACCCATGACATTTTAGAAGCATCTATTAGTGACTTTATCTAGAGTCTGATTAGCCAACCAATCTACTTCTTTGATATACCTGTCTGTTCTTGGAACATGTCTGAAAGATACTTTCTGAAACTTTTGCTCTAGCTCTTTTATTTTCAACCATAAGGTTTTCAGATTCGGGTTTTTAACTTGGTATTCTCCGTTAAGATGTTTGACAACAAGCGCACTGTCTAGATAGCAAACTACTTCTTGATCGGTCAATTTAGAAGCAGATTCAAGAGCTGATATTAAAGCCTCATATTCAGCTTGGTTGTTGGTTTTTATTCCTACGTATTTAGAATGTCTCTTCAGGATTTTTCCGTTCTCAGTCAGAATCATAAAGGCTATTGCCGAAGGTCCGGGGTTACCTCTAGAAGCGCCGTCTGAATAGACTTTCAATCTTATCTTCATTTTTAACAACATTTCTTA
>DAOURZ010000461.1 GCA_030627475.1 Deltaproteobacteria bacterium
AAATTTTATTGCCATGTCAACCCCATTTAGAAATGTCATACTTTTCTCCCCGATAGAAATGTCATACCTATTGGTTAATTAAACTTTTTGAAGATCTTTTCTGGTATCTAAGATTAGTTGTTCAATATCTACCTCTTTTGTTACTCGTACTTGTTTGTTGTTCCAAATCAATGGTTTTCTCCATGGGTGATCAGCAGGCGGTTTCCAATCGGATTGTTTTCTTTTGGTTATCGCCAGCAGTTTGACATCAATTTGCTTCAGGGGTCTTTTGGGTAGAACACAATAATTCAAATAATGTCCTTTCAAACTGATTTTAGTAGTTCTGTCTAATCGTTCTTCAACAATAATAGAATCTTTTTTGTAAACCGTTGTCGGTTGTTCTTGTTCTAATTGGAAATATTGATTTTTAAATCTCACGGTGTAATCATTATGAACCTTTCTCTCGTTTTGGATGGAAAATATTTGCGATAATTTTTGTTTTAAACTTTTACCTATTTCTTTGTGCAGATTTTTTTTCTTCTGCGGCACAACTCCAAACTGAGTGTTAAACTTTGGAATGTATTCTTCTAAAAACTTATTGGCCTTTTCTATCGTTGTGATACCAGCTAATTTTAATTCCTTAACTAATCTGTCCTGCAAAGTTCCATTCATTCTTTCCACGCGACCTTTCGCTTCCGGACTGTGGGCAGTAATCAGTTTCACACCGACTTGATCCATTGCTCTCTGAAATTGGGTAAGCAAATCTTTGTTATCTACAGCGTTTTTATGGTTAATCTTGTAAGTGCTGAATTTATCAAGATAGATTGAAACAGGCAAACCATTCTTCTCAAAATATTCCAACCAGAATTTAAATACGGCGATAGTTCCTTCGTTGTAATCAAATTTAGCGTGTGTTATTTCTCCTGTCGCATCGTCAACAGATAACAACAAACAAGATTCATCTTTTCCAAACCAATTATGATATGAGCCGTCAAACTGTTCCATCTCGCCGAAATATTCTTTTCGCGCTCTCCAAGTTCGATGGTAGTGATTTTTTCTTCTTGGCTTCGGCTTCCATAGTTCCTCTTTGATCATCAGCTGTCTCAATGTTTCCACACCAATCTCTATTTTGTTAATTTCTCTTAATTTTTCCTGAGCGAAAGTTGGACCAAAATCGCGATACTTTTCTTTAAGATGTTTTTTTATTTTTTCAAGAGTGTTGCTACTTATTTTCCGATTGCTTTCTTTGTTTCTGCTTTGATGGATTATACCCTTTGCTCCGCATTCTTTAACTCTCGCTTTTAACCTCTTTGTTTGTCTCACGGTCAGATTAATCTGCTTAGCGGCTTCGCTACCATTTATTTTCCCCTCAACCAGTTTCCTGACAACCTCATACCGCAATAGTTCTTTTTGAGTCATACTTATCAACTCCCTTTCTTCTTGCGCCATTGTTTTATTCTTAATTGATTAGCAAAATCAATTATGGCACAAAATTAAGGGTATGACATTTCTATTAGGGAATAGTATGACATTATCATTGGGGAGCGACATATTAAAATTTGGCCTTGACAGATTTTATGATTGTGATAGACTCTAATGTAAGTAATAAAAATTTATGCTACA
>DAOURZ010000415.1 GCA_030627475.1 Deltaproteobacteria bacterium
CAAGACAATATTATTTACAAAAAATTTAACTCCACTCAATTAGGTACTGAGCGAATATTAAAAATCTATTTACCAGATTTAGATCTTGAATACAAATAATGGGAAAAAACTAACAGAATGAGAATGTACTAGACATTTGTTTACCTCTGTGGGATATTACAGTTCCCAAACTGTAATACAAATGGAGGTCCCATAATGACAAAGTACAAGATCAAAGTACATGTAGAATTTGTTGAATGTGATGATACTATAGATAGTCAGCCCACTCTCAATAATGATGGTATCTTCTCGATGACGATAAGCGAACAAGATGCTGTCAGCATTGATATGTGTGAAAAGTCTGTGTTACAGACCGCTTATCCCTCAATACGTGATGCTGTATCCAAGCACTTACGCGAGATCTCAAAAAAAAAACCAAGGAAATGACCTATGGAGACAAAGAAATAGCGATAAACCCTCATTCCTACAGGGTTGATGGGGAAATTGGGCGATTTAACTTTACATGCCACCACGTGATCCATAAAGATAAGTGCCTATATAATACGGCACTGGATTTATTTCCCCGTCTGCAAGGTTTGGAGTTTTACAAAACTATAGGTTTCAAAGAAATAGCCATGATATATGGGGATACGGATAAATCATATAGAAAAACAACAAAACTTATAAACCGCATACGTTATCAGATGGAAGAAGGCACCCCATCCAGAACTCTTCACGAGTGCACAAAAAAAGAAGGGCAAGGAGTGCTATGCTATATTGATGCGAAAAAAAAAAGAATTCTTGCGAGCAATGGCTTTTCGGAAGATGGTGAATGCCAGACGATTAAGGCCGAATATACCAACGAAGAGCCAGAAACAATATCAGAAGAGCAAATAACAGTGGCAATTGATCAATGTATGGAAGTTACTGAAATCGACAGAGACACCCTGAAAAGTAATCCTGTTCCATACGAGAATCCAAGAAAAAGCACCTGTGTTGCAATCGACGATGTCAATGTAAAGAAACAAGAGGAAACTCGTGAAATTGGCATTAGGAAGGAGGAACGTGGAAAACGTAAATACGTTCACAATACAATCGCCCATATATCACAAGGAGAGGGGGGTAACAGTTATGTGCTTAACGGCCATGGCATTAAAAATGTTCTTGTATTATTGATGGCATTCCTCTTTCACAACGGATTAATTGGCACACGCATACAATTCTTTACTGACGGCCACAAAACATTAAATATGATGATCCTCAAAAGCTTTAGCTGGTACAAGAATATCGGAATTATCCTTGATTGGTACCATCTTGAAAAGAAATGTAAAGAAAAACTGAGTATGGCATTAAAAGGTCGTGTTATTCGCAATAATGTCCTTGAAGAACTGATGCCATTGTTGTGGCATGGTTCAACAGACGGGGCTGTGGCATATCTTAAGGGTATTGCCAAAAGCTCTATAAAAGATACGGAGACGCTTGATAAGCTTATCGAATATTTTATTAGAAACAAACCCTATATTCCCTGCTATGCTGTAAGGAAAAAACTTGGTTTGTGTAATTCCAGTGCCATAGGTGAAAAAATGAATGATCTTGTTGTGGCTGAGCGCCAAAAGCATAATGGAATGAGTTGGTCGAAATCTGGATCTGTCGGTCTTGCAACAATTACCGCCTTGAAAAGAAATAAAGAAAGTGACAAGTGGTTCAGGGAGCAAAAATTGGATTTTAAGCTGGCGGCATAATCCTACCCGCACAGCTCGAAAATTTTCAACCTCAATGACCAGCTTGGCCGCATATCTTCTGGCCAGGGTGAGCCATTTTGCTTCATGCACCAAAGAAATCATTTCC
>DAOURZ010000298.1 GCA_030627475.1 Deltaproteobacteria bacterium
TCAAGATAGCCGCCAGGATGATCAAACCCAAAACAAAAAGGAGCAGGGAGAATCTGCTGAACAAACCGGAAAGAGCAGCCAGCCAAAGCAGGATGCAGGGACATCAGAGGAATACCGGTCTGGCGCTATGAGCAAAAATGAAGCCCAGGCATTTCTTGATAATATTGAAGAAGACCCTGCAGCAATCAATCGTTTACGATTTCACGGGAAAGAGCAAAAGACAGCATCGGGTAAGGATTGGTAGTAGTTTGTTAGTTTTAAACTGGAACTATGCATCACAGCTTCAGGCCGCCTTTGTTTGATCTCACAATCAAGGAAAAAAAGAAATTCAAGATAGTTCGGTAGTCCCTACAATGCAGTGCAGGTTTGGAAATACTGCCCTATTTTACTTTGTAAACACCTGATTTTGCGCTATATGCTGTCAGAAGATATGATATGTAACTTATTGAAATTATTGACCCGCACTGTTTTGTAGGGACTACCATTTTTCGACAGAAAAAGGGAAGAATCGAATTTAATAAAAAGCGTAAAAAGCGATAATCATTAATTACAAAGGGTGAATAATTGGACATGTTTGAACAAAGAGCGCAAGAAGCAGCACGGGCATCAATGCCTCTTGCGGAAAGAATGCGACCGAAGAACCTTGAAGAGTTTGCAGGTCAAAAACATGTTGTCGGCAAAGGGAGTCTTATCCGCAGCGCCATTGAAAAAGAGCGGATTTTTTCAATGATTTTATGGGGTCCTCCCGGATGCGGCAAAACAACCCTCGCCAGGATAATCGCTGGCAAAACCAGTTCTTATTTTGTTCATTTTTCCGCTGTTCTTTCAGGAATCAAGGAAATAAGATCCGTTATTGAAAAGGCAAAAGATCAGCAGCGACTTTATAGAAAAAAAACCATTCTCTTTGTAGATGAAATACACAGGTTCAATAAAGCACAGCAGGATGCATTTCTTCATCACGTAGAAAGCGGTTTGATAACCCTTATCGGAGCCACAACCGAAAATCCATCGTTTGAAGTTATAGCGCCTCTTTTGTCAAGATGCCGTGTAATTGTTTTAAAGACTTTTTCGCAGGATGACATCCATACCATAATTAATAGAGCGCTTAAAGACAAAGAAAGAGGTCTCGGGAATTTAAACCTTGTTTTATCCGGAGATGCCCTCGCATATCTTATACAAATAGCAGACGGAGATGCACGCGCAGCTTTAAACAACCTTGAGATAGCGGCTTCCCTTCTATCATCGGAAAAAAATATTTTAGATGAAGAGAAAAAACGGCATATAACCATCAAAGATTTAGAGTCTGCTCTTCAGAAAAAAAGTCTTGTTTATGATAAATCCGGTGAAGAGCACTATAACCTTATTTCCGCCTTTCATAAAAGCCTGAGGGGAAGTGATCCCGACGCGGCTCTCTATTGGCTCGAACGTATGCTTTCAGCAGGTGAAGACCCGATGTATATGGCTCGCAGAATGGTAAGATTCGCTTCTGAAGATGTGGGAAATGCTGATCCTCAAGCTCTTGAAGTTGCTTTGAACGCCATGAAAGCATTTAGATTTCTTGGTCATCCGGAGGGAGAACTGGCTCTCGCACAGGCAGCAGTATATCTTGCCACCGCGCCGAAAAGTAACAGCATATATGTGGCTTATGGAAAAATAAAAGCTATTGTCAAAGGAACAGGGACACTGCCTGTTCCTCTGCATATAAGGAATGCGCCAACAGGGCTGATGAAAAATATCGGATACGGAAAAGGTTACAAATATGCACATGATTTTAAAGATGCATACATTCACCAGAAATATTTACCTGAAAAGCTGCAGAATCAACGATATTATTTCCCGACTGACAGGGGTTATGAAAAAACAATAAAGCAAAAATTAGAGAAATGGCATAACCTGAAAAAGCAGGATGAAAAATAATGGAGAAAATTAAAATTTCACTCGCCATGTTTCTTACTGAATAATGCGGGGGAAATTGGTGTCATTATGTTGCAAGTTTAATTATGTTGTGAGTTTTTAGATATACTGTCCAAGGTGTTAAATAAATATATTTTCTTTGAATTTAATTTTTATACTTGAGTTGTCATCAGAATACAAAAGAAATTTTTAGAGGATCATGTGTCATATCCCCCTGAATAAGAAATTGTATGAAAATTAGTAAGAACAATTAGCCACTCAGTTTTATTTTCCCCCATATCTTCATCTTTTTACTTCCTTATCAGATCTTATTCTTCTGCAATAGACCAAGCATGATACATTCTTGGCTTCATGGTAAAAAATACCATGAAGCTAATGATTAAATGCGCCAATTGCAGAAGAATGGTTCCTGCTAATCCTCGCGTAAAAAACCAAAAGCACTGCAATCGAAAAGCCTGCCAGCGTATCAGAAAAAACAAATGGAAACAAAGCAAAATAGCATCTGATCCGGATTATAAAAACGATACAGGGATTGCCATAAACAGTGGATTGAACAGCATCCCGAATATTCTCGGAATTATCGAAAACAGAACCCGGATTATTGTGGTCGAAACCGTGAATTACAGAAGAAGCGGGATAAAAAACGCTGTTTTAAACGATCTTGCAAAAGAGACGCGTTAAAGCATTTTTCTGATATCAAACCAGGTACTTATAAGCTTATACCCTTCAATAGGAAAAGAGACCCGTTAGGA
>DAOURZ010000427.1 GCA_030627475.1 Deltaproteobacteria bacterium
GGCTACCGTTTTAAGCCGGGACACTTTTTTGAACCTGGTTACTCTTTTTTGATCAAAGAACTGGACATTTGATTTCATCTATTGAATAGAACTCTCACAGAAATTAAAATAATAACCTAATTGTGTGGGGACTCTAATATTTCATTACGATTACGAAGTCAAAAAATTGTTTCTTTTGTTGATTGCAGTCCGGTCAAACTTTCGGTAAGAAAACTTGCTAAATTTGTTGAGATATCAAAGAGTAGTGTACATCGCATTGTTACTGCTGTTCAAAAACGAAAATTGCATCCTGAATCACATTTTTGGGAAAGCGCTGAAGGAATGATATGGCTAAATTTGCTTGTTTCCGGCACCATTTTTCATTTTGGGATTCGGCATGGTGTCGGTGCTGATATGATTTCTGATTTTTTTCAACTTTTGCGTCTTGAAAAACATGTTGGAGTCTCTACGTCATCAATTAAAACTATGCGGAAGAGGATTGAAAAATTTATAATTGAGTTTCAGGAAATCCATCAATTATCTGAAATGTCAACAAAACCACTCAAAATCGTTGGGGGTGTTGATGAAACCTTTTTTGAAAAAATGATCCTGGTATTAATGGATCTATCTTCAGGGTACATTTTTTTTGAAGAAGTCAGCGATAATCGGACCTATAAAACATGGTTTGAAAAAACAAATACGGCTGTAAAAAAGTTTAACCTTGATATTCAATATTTTGTCAGTGATCGTGCAAAAGCATTGATAAAACTGAGTGAAACAGGATTTAATTGTCCGAGTATTCCAGATCTGTTTCATGCTGAATATGAAATTGTAAAAACATTTGGATCAGCTTTCGGTAAAAAGATATCGGCCCTCAAAAAGAAAACAGATAAGGCCTTGCTGGCTTTAGCTCTCCTGAAAGAGGTAGCTGGAGATATTAATAAAATCAGTACGCAAAAAGCATTAATTCAGAAACTGAAACATGAGCAGGCGCATATAGCAGAAGGTAAAAAAGTTTACCATACCGCCCTTCACGACATATCAAAAGCCGTTCACCCATTTGATCTGAAGACAAATGGTGTGAAAAGTTCAGCAGATTTAAAAGAGACCCTGTCAGAAAACTTGGTAAACCTATCTGTGTTGCGGACAACGTACTGTATCAATGATAAAAATGATCGTTTGGGAAAATTTGGTCGCCAGATTGACGATATTGCCTGGCTAATCAATTATTGGTGGTTGCTGGCAGATGAAAGCCTTGCCCAATATGAGATAGATGAAAAATGCAAGACATGGCTTCTTGAGATCTTTTTACCCTATGTTTACTGGGAAAGGCAAACATCAAAAACAAAAAATCCCGATTTGAAAAGAGAGTACGCATCGGCTTTGAGTCTTGCTCGAATACAACTGGAAGTGGATTCATCGACACCTATGCAAATCGAAAATGAAACATGGCAGTTATGGGCAGAGTGGATGGTTTCAACTTTTCAAAGGACTCCTTCAGCTGTCGAAGGACGAAACGGCTATCTCTCTCAACGCCATCATAATGGGAGAGGACTTTTGTCCGAGCGTCTCAAAGCATTAACCATTATTCACAATTATGCATTGAAACGATTTGACGGTACAACTGCGGCCAATCGATTATTTGGTAAAGGATTTCCAGACCTTTTTGAATGGGTTGTTCATAGAATGGATGATTTACCCTTGCCACGGCAGTATAAAAACACTGTTTCAAATAACTATTTGAAATTACAAACTGTCCCGGCTTAAAACGGTAGCC
>DAOURZ010000105.1 GCA_030627475.1 Deltaproteobacteria bacterium
AAAGTACGCTGATTCAATACTTTTTTATCGAATGGGAGATTTTTATGAAATGTTTTTTGAGGATGCAAAGATTGCATCCAGGATACTTGAAATAACTTTAACCTCAAGAAACAAGAAAGACGAGTATCCGGTTCCAATGTGCGGTTTTCCTTTTCGTGCAGCACAAAATTATATTGCACGTCTGATAAACAATGGCTGCAAGGTAGCAATATGTGAACAAGTTGAAGATCCAACGGCATCAAAGGGGCTGGTAAAAAGAGATGTAGTCAGGGTTATCACCCCCGGAATGATTTTAGATGACGAATTATTAGACGAAAAATCAAATAATTATATTCTCGCCATAGCCCGCAATAATACTATTGGCCTTTCATGTTTAGATATATCGACCGGAACTTTCAGGGTGTATGAATCTAAAGATTTTCACTCAGTTATAGATGAAGCCCTCCGAATATCCCCAAGCGAAATTCTACTCCCTGACTCAATAAAAGATACCCCTCTTTTTTTGCAGATCAATAATGCTTTATCAGAAAAATCTATCACTTTTTTAGATGATGAAGTTTTTGAGTATAAAAGAGGGAGGGAACGGCTTATAAAACAATTTAAAACAGTTTCTCTTGAAGGTTTTGGATGTGAAAAATTAAAATCGGGTGTCAGTGCTGCCGGAGCACTTATATTTTATGTAATGGATACCCAGAAGCAGCAACTTGATCATATTACCGGAATAGAAACATACAAATTAAGCAATTATCTTATAGTTGATGATATTAGTTGCAGAAATCTTGAGCTTATAAACAACATTCGTACCGGTTCAAGGTCAGGCACGCTTATAAATATAATTGACAGGACGGTAACTTCCATGGGAGGCAGGCTGCTTAAAACGTGGATAAGATATCCCCTGATTGACATTTATAAAATAAAATTAAGGCACGATGCTGTTGAAGAAGCAAAAGACAATATACAAGTACGCAAAAAACTGAGAGAAAGTTTAAAATCGGTTTATGATCTCGAACGCTTGAGCAGCAAGATATCCATGGGGCATTCAAATGCACGTGATCTTGTTGCTTTAAAACAGTCAATTCAAAGTCTGCCGGATATCTGTTCGGCTCTTTCGTTTTTTCAATCGGAACTTTTCAGGTTGACCTTAAACTTTGACAAACTTTATGATCTGGCAAATCTCATAGATAGTTCAATTCGGGAAGATGCGCCGCTTACGATCAATGAAGGCGAAATAATCAAGAAAGGTTATAATGAAGAATTAGACGGTCTTATAAATCTCGGTCAGGAAGGCAAGGCCTGGCTTGCACAGTTAGAAGTCAGTGAAAGAAATGCAACAGGAATAAACTCACTCAAGGTAAGATATAATAAAATATTCGGATATTACATTGAGATTTCGAAAACCCGCTCAGAAATTGTTCCGGATAATTATGTACGCAAGCAGACTCTCGTAAATGCAGAACGTTACATTACCGACGAACTCAAAACATACGAAAAAAAGGTCTTGGGTGCCCAAGAGCGAAGAGCAACTCTTGAATATGAAATATTTAATGAAATACGCGAACATATCATAACAAACAATCAAATCATCCGGCATGCCGCACAATTTCTATCCGAACTTGATTGTCTGCTTAATCTTGCTGAAATTGCAGATCAGAATGATTATAACAGGCCGCAAATCAATACTGATGGCCGTATTATAATTAAAAACGGACGCCATCCCGTAGTGGAAAAAATGATAGAAGGGGAACGGTTTGTACCTAATTCCATCAATATTGATAATGATGAAAACCAGATAATCATTATTACCGGTCCAAACATGGCAGGCAAATCAACCATTCTCAGGCAGGTAGCGCTTATAGCGCTTATGGCTCAGATGGGCTCATTTGTTCCTGCAGAAACGGCCGCAATAAGTATAACTGATAGAATGTTTACTCGTATAGGAGCGCTTGACAATCTTTCTTCGGGCCAGAGTACTTTCATGGTAGAGATGGAGGAAACAGCCAATATTCTGAACAATGCAACTGAACAAAGTCTTGTTATCATGGATGAGATCGGCAGAGGTACAAGCACCTTTGACGGTTTAAGTTTAGCCTGGGCAGTAGCGGAATACCTGCATGATTTAAATCAAAAAGGAGTTAAAACTCTATTCGCGACCCATTACCACGAATTAACTGATCTGGCACAAAAAAAACATAGAATAAAAAATTATAATATTGCGGTAAAGGAATGGAATGATGAAATAATTTTTTTGAGAAAGCTGGTTGAAGGTGGTACAAACCGAAGTTACGGTATTCAGGTTGCGCGTCTTGCAGGTATTCCCGAACATGTTATAAAACGTGCTAAAAAAATTCTTTATAATATAGAAAACAGGGAAAACAAATTAAACCGCTCCTCCATCCGTTCAAAGAAACGGCAGGTAAATACTATTAAAAACGATTATGATTCATCTAAAAACAAGCATGTACAGCTAAATCTATTTAACTCCTGAATTCCGACCCCTGTTGTATTATTATGCTGAATAAAAAAAACATATTTTTTAGTTTGCTCATCTGTTGCTATGTTCTTGCGATCTTATGGCCCTGCGAGTCATTTGCGATTACAGCAAAAGATAAATATTTTAAAGCCGAAGCCTGTTATAAAAAACTTCGTAATAACTCCAATAAACAAAAATATAGACATAACTGGCTGATGTGCATCAAGAAGTTTCGGTCGGTTTACAAACATGATCCAAAAGGTCTATGGGCAGCGGCCGGCCTGTATATGTCAGGGGAGCTTTATTGTAAACTATACAAACTTTCATCAAGAGAGTCATACCGAAAGGAAGCCATTGATATCTTTGAGCGTATAGTAAAGCAGTTCCCAAAAAGCAAATACAAGGGTAAGGCTATACAAAAGATTTGTGTTTTTTCAGAAAAAAATAGAAAGAAAAGCTCAAAAAAAATAAAATTATCTATTAAAAAAAAATCACTTTCCGAGAAAATAAAGCTCAAAAAAGATATTAAGCCATTACCCAAAAATAAAATCGTTACTGTAACCGGCCTTAGATACTGGTCTAATCCAAGCTATACTCGAGTAGTTATTGATGCGGACAGAGATACAACATATAATCACAAACTGCTAAAAAAAGACCTTTCAATTCACAAACCTGAAAGACTTTGTGTTGATTTGCATAACAGCAGACTTGGAAATGGTCTGATAAAGAAGATTCCAATAAATGATGATTTGCTGAGTAATGCAAGAGCCGGTCAGTTTAAAGCTGATATAGTTAGAGTCGTAATTGATATAACGTCTTTTAAAACTTATAAAATATTTTCGCTTAAAAACCCATTCAGAATTGTCATTGATGTTTGGGGAACGGAATCAAAGAAAAAACCATCAAAATTTAAAAGCAAAAAAAAAGACGGAAAGTTTACAACAAGTGCGTTAGCAAAACAGCTTGCCCTTGGAGTTAATTGTATAGTTATAGATCCAGGGCATGGAGGGCGTGATCGCGGGGCGTCAGGTTATCTTAAAGGCGTTTATGAAAAAGATATTGTTCTCAAGATCGCTAAAAAACTTGCAAAGAAAATCCGCAATGAGCTGCAATGTGAAGTGGTTCTCACCAGAACTCGTGACCGTTATTTAACTTTGGAAGAAAGAACAGCTATTGCAAACACAAAAAATGCAGACCTTTTTATATCAATACATACAAATGCTGCAAAAAGCAGGAAAGCATTCGGAATTGAGACTTATTTTCTTAATCTTGCCACAGATGATGAGTCCATTCTCGTAGCTGCACGTGAAAATGCCACATCAACTAAAAATATAAGCGATCTTCAGACAATCTTGACCGACCTGATGCAAAATGCAAAAATAAATGAATCAAGCCGTCTTGCCGGCCATGTCCAGACAGCTTTGTGTAACCATCTAAAGAAAAATAAATATGATAGAATTAATAATAAAGGAGTTAAGCAGGCGCCGTTTTATGTTCTTCTCGGAGCTCAAATGCCCGCCATTCTGATAGAAACGTCATTTATAAGTAATTCAAAAGAATGTAAAAGATTAATAACTCCAAAATATCAGGAACGATTGTGTGAAGCCATAGTTAATGGTATTAAAAAATACATTAAGGAAACAAATCCAACCGCATTTTTAGAAATGCAAAAAAGCCGAAATAAAGGATAGAGATATGGCAAAAAATAAAAATATTCATATTGTATGGGGAGTTGCACTGATTCTGGCAGGAATCGGCGTATTTTTCAGGATACCCCAGGTAATACCGGAAATTCAAAAGATCGAACATTTTTCTTCAGCTATTTTTTTTATACGTTTTTGTTTCTACTTTCTGGGCGTTCTGCTTATAGGTGGTGGAGCAAAAAAGCTTTATGATAACTATCAGAAAATAAAAGATTAGGAACGTGGACGAATTGCAGGCAAACTGGCATCCTGGGGACCTGGAAATAAAAAAAATAAGAGATCGGGTTATAACGGCATGAAAATACTTAGGAACATTGCGATTTTATCAGGATCAGAAAGGTCTGCATAAAATAGATGAATAAACAATTGCCAAATAAAAACCCGGTTTTGTCGCAAAAAACCAGTCTGAAAGCTACCATAAGAGATCAATCAGGAGCCGGCAAAGTTAGAATAGGCGAGCTTCTGAGTAAAGAGGGATATATTACAAGCGCTCAGTTAAAGAATGCGCTGAATTATCAAAAAACAAGTCCGTTAAGGCTGGGCAGCATACTCATCAAGCTTGGCTATATAGATGAGGAAAGTATAGTAAATGTACTAAGCCGCATTTATAATTACCCTGCTGTAATAATATCAAAAACTCCTCCGGATTCAAAAGCTCTCAAGATTATATCTTACGAAATTGCTAAAAAATATATGGTTTTCCCTATAAAATTTGAAGGAGAAAATCTTGTCGTTACGATGTCGGAGCCTACTGATGCGACCGCTGTTGAAAATTTGCAAAAAGAGATTCAGCGTGGTTTAAAAATTTGTGTATCTTCCGAACGGGATATAATCGAAGCTTATAAAAAATATTACAAAATAAGCGATGAAGAATTTAATAAATATAACTTTAAAGAAGAAGAAGAAGAAGAAGAAGAAGACACCATCCCGCTTACTGTTGTTGATGATTTTGGTTCTCTTGTTTCAGAAGCTGCAGGTGAAATCGAGATGCAGAGCGCTCAGGAAGAAGATACCGAAATGGATCAATATCTTGCTTCTGATGCTCCAATTATCAAACTTGTTAACGGCATTCTTATAAAAGCTATAAACGGGGGTATCAGCGATATACATATTGAGCCTTTCGATAAGGCATTGCAAGTTAGATACAGACTGGACGGCGCTCTTTACAAATCCATGAATCTGCCTCCCGGTATTAAAAATGCCTTAACCTCAAGGCTGAAAATTCTATCCGGTCTGGATATTGCCGAGCGTCGTGTGCCGCAGGACGGCAGAATCAAGATGCGTTTTGGCAAAAAGAAGACAGTTGATCTGAGGGTTTCAACTCTGCCGACTCTTTTTGGTGAAAGCATTGTCATGCGTATTCTTGATCAAAGCGCACTTAATGTAGACCTGACTAAAATGGGATTTGAGCAAAAAACATATGAAACGCTTAATAGATGTGTTACGATGCCCTATGGTCTTATTCTTGTAACCGGTCCTACAGGCAGCGGCAAAACGACTACACTATACTCTGTTCTTAACAAACTTAACACAGAAGATACAAAAATACTTACCG
>DAOURZ010000329.1 GCA_030627475.1 Deltaproteobacteria bacterium
AAAGTACAGGGAGAAAACAAGGTCAGATCACGGTTAAAAAAACATATTATATTGCGAACTGCATGGTTGTATGGAGTACACGGACAAAACTTTGTAAAAACAATGCTGAGACTGGGTAGAGAAAAAGAAGTCATATCTGTTGTAGCCGACCAATTAGGTTCTCCAACCAGTGCGGCTGATCTAACCGCAACTATCCTAAACATCATTTCCGGAATACAAAACAGTTCCGATATAACGTGGGGAACTTATCACTATTGCGGCTATGGAATAACAACATGGCACTTGTTTGCGGAAGAAATATTTAAGCTGGCAAAACAGTATATCCCGATTAAAACCAAAAAAGTTAAACCGGTTTCGACTGCCGAGTATCCGACAAAGGCGACAAGGCCTTGTTTTTCTGCCCTTGATTGTAGTCTTATAAAAAAGAATTTTGGAATAAATATCAAGCCGTGGCAGGATAGCCTGAAAACTGTAATTCACCAACTATGTCAAACAGAAAAATAGAATTGCTTGCGCCGGCAGGTAATTTTGAAAAGCTTGAAATAGCAATACATTATGGAGCAGATGCTGTTTATATTGCAGGCAAAGAGTTCAGCCTCAGAAACTTTTCCGGTAATTTTACCATAGATGAAATGCGCAAAGCAGTTAAATTTGCACACGATCAACGCATTAAAGTTTATGTAGCATGCAATATATATTCAAGAAATCCCGAGCAGAAAGCAATCAAGGAGTATTTGAAAGAACTGGGCGATATTGGTCCGGATGCCGTCATAATCGCTGATCCCGGCATATTGATGGAAGCAGGCAAGATTATACCGCAAATTCCTCTGCATCTCAGTACCCAGGCTAATACAACCAATTATAAAAGTGTTCGGTTCTGGGAGAAATTCGGCATTAAACGCATAAACACCGCAAGAGAACTCTCTCTAAAAGAAATAAGGGATATTGTTTCACACAGTTCAATAGAAATTGAAGCATTTGTACATGGCTCCATGTGCATCTCCTATTCCGGCCGGTGTCTCCTCAGCAGTTTTATGACAAATCGCAGCAGCAACCTCGGCGAATGTTCCCATCCATGCAGGTGGAAGTATGCAGTTGTTGAAGCAAAACGACCTGGTGAATACTTTCCAATAGAAGAAAATAAAAGCGGTACATATGTTCTCAACTCAAAAGATCTTTGTATGATAGAACATATTCCCGAAATAATAGAGTCAGGCTTATCTTCAATTAAAATAGAGGGCCGCATGAAGGGAATTAATTATGTCGCAACTGCAGTAAAAGTTTACAGGGAAGCAATAGACTCGTATTACGAAAATCCTGACAATTTTAAAATACAGAAATACTGGATTGACGAGCTGAACAAGATCAGCCACAGAGGTTACTGCACCGGTTTTTATTTTGCTGATCCAAAACAGATATCACCGAATTTTGAATATAGTATAAACACAGGGCAGTTGTTTGTCGGAAAAGTCATCAATCAGACCAGCCATAAAAGCGTAAATATTGATGTACGCAATAAAATATTTAAAAAAGACACTGTTGAAATTCTTACGAGAAATGGCCCTTCACGAAAAGATAAAATAATGGAAATTATCGACCGGAATGGAGAGCCTTTATTATTTGCGCAGCCTGGAAGCAAAGTAAGCATCAGCCTTAATAATAACTGTTTGCCGAATGATCTTATAAGAAGGCTACAGGTGTAAGAAAAAGGAAGGATCATAAGAATTATGGAAATGCAAGAGTTAACTGAACAA
Source organism: Deltaproteobacteria bacterium (assembly GCA_030627475.1). Lineage (GTDB taxonomy): Bacteria > Desulfobacterota > Desulfobacteria > Desulfobacterales > ETH-SRB1 > B13-G4. The sequence continues at coordinate 1,755 of DAOURZ010000329.1, forward strand.
ATAGAGCAAAAAAGTGTAGCTGTCAGGGTCGTTGTAACTGAGCTGGAAAAGGTTATTGTCGGTCAAAAAAATCTGATTGACCGGCTTTTAATCGGTATGCTTTGTGATGGGCATCTTCTGATTGAAGGGTTGCCCGGCCTTGCAAAGACAACTGCTGTAAAGCGGCTGGCATCTATTATTGATTTAAGTTTTCAGAGAATCCAGTTTACTCCGGATCTTCTTCCTGCTGATATTACCGGAACCCAGATTTATCGACCGGATACGTCTACGTTTGAGGTTAAGAAGGGACCGATATTTCATAATATAATTCTGGCAGACGAGATTAATCGGGCTCCGGCCAAGGTGCAGAGTGCTTTGCTGGAGGCTATGCAGGAAAAACAGGTTACGATAGGAAATGAAACTTTTATGCTGCCGCTCCCATTCCTGGTGCTGGCAACCCAGAATCCGATTGAGCAGGAGGGAACATATCCTCTGCCCGAGGCTCAGGTTGATCGCTTTATGCTGAAAATTAAAATAGATTATCCTGCAGAATCCGAGGAAAAAGAGATAATGAAACGGGTTTACAACGGCATTGATGACATTCCTGTAAAAAAAGTTGATCTTTCTGTTTTTGCTGCTGCCAAAGATTTGGTTGGCCGGATTCATATGGAAGAA
>DAOURZ010000367.1 GCA_030627475.1 Deltaproteobacteria bacterium
AGCCGATAAACTCGGGGTTCCTTTTGTAAAGGGTGATGCTACAAAATTCAGCGAAACAGGCTATGTAGGAGGAGATGTAGAAGATCTGATCCGTGATCTTGTCAAAGAAGCAAACGACGATATTGAACTCGCTCAGCACGGTATTGTTTATATTGACGAACTTGATAAAATCGCGGCAAACAGACGAATGTCTGGAGCTGACATTTCACGCACGGGTGTACAGCGCGCTCTGCTTAAACCCATGGAAGAAACGGATGTTGACTTAAAAGTTCCGCATGACCCGATTTCGATGATTCAGGAAATTGAACGATTTCGTAAAACAGGTAAAAGAGACAAACGTTCTGTAAACACCAAAAATATCCTGTTTATTATGAGCGGGGCTTTTAGTGATCTTCCGGAAATAATTAAAAAACGCATGAAAAATCAGGATATCGGCTTTGGAGCAAAGATAATAAGCGCACAGGAGGATGTTGATATTCTCAAACATGTTAAGTCGGAAGATCTTATAGAATACGGCTTTGAGACAGAATTTATAGGACGTCTTCCTGTAAAAACAGTTTTTGATAATTTGACTGAAAGCGACCTTTACGAAATTCTGAAAAATCCCAACAATCCCGTAATTCTTGGAAAACAACTTGATTTCGCAGCATATGGTATTGATATAAAATTTGAAACCGAAGTGTTTCGTATTTTAGCAAAACGTGCCTTTGAAGAAAATACCGGAGCAAGGGGCCTGGTAAGTGCAATTGAAAAAGCTCTGCTTTTGTTTGAAAAAAAATTACCATCAACCAATACTAAAAAATTCCCCGCAATCGTTTCTTTAATGAAAGATCCGGAAAAATATCTAAAAAAACTTTTAGATATATCAAAAAACAAAGAGATGGACCAAACCTTTGAAAATCTGGAACTTGAAGAAAAAAAAATCATTCATAAATATATAAAGGCAAACAAGAAAAATTTAACCGACAAGTACAATCTTACTCTTACTCCTTCTCGTATTGATGTAGTTGCTACTTATTACTGCAAAAATATAATGGATATCGGAAATGCGATAAAAAACATCAAGTCTTATTATGATGATATAAAAAAAATAGAGCTGTATTTTTTCAAAAACAGTGATATTAATATTGTACTGGAAGAAAACGCTATTGATTTCATTATCGAGCAAATGATTACGGCTGATATTAAACTTGATAATCTTTATAAAAAGCTTACCGGTGAGTTTAAAGACGGTCTAAAACATGCCCAGGAGAAAACCGGCAAAAACCGTTTCTTTATTACAAAAGAAGCATTGCTGGACCCTGAAACTTTTATTAACGAGCTGATAAAAGACGAATGATATAAAGGTAGCTGCTCAAAAACTTCTATTAAACTATGGAACGTGGAAGTTATTTCGTCTACGTTCCTAAATAATTAAGAGACCTTAAAAAATGATTGGAATATCAAAACTCTACTGTGGAACGGTTGAGCCGTCAGATGCTCTCCGATACGAACGTAAGTCATCACAATTACCTTCCCATCTGCTTCAGTTTTCCAAAGATAAACAGCCTGTTGTAGTATGGAACATTACAAGACGCTGCAATTTAAAGTGTGTTCATTGTTATGCTCACGCAAAGGATCAATGTTTTGACAACGAGCTTACCACCGAAGAGGGTAAACACCTTATAGATGATCTTTCCCTGTTCAAAGTGCCCGTGCTGTTACTTTCCGGTGGAGAGCCCACTATACGAAAAGATCTCCCCGAGCTTGCCGCATATGCCATTGAAAAGGGCATGCGAGCTGTCATATCAACAAACGGCACTTTGATAACACCACAAATGGCTCGTGTACTAAAGGATATCGGCCTTTCCTATGTGGGCATAAGCCTTGACGGAATGGAAACAATCAACGATCGTTTCAGGGGCCTTAAGGGCGCTTTCAGGGCAGCCATAAAAGGTATTGAAAACTGCCAGGATGCAGGAATAAAAGTAGGTCTTCGCTTTACTATCAATAAGTTCAATGTCGGTGAAATTGCGAACATATTTAATCTCCTTGAAGATATGGATATTCCAAGAGTATGTTTTTATCACCTTGTTTATGCCGGTCGCGGGTCAAAACTCGTGGAAGAAGATTTAACTCACGATGAAACCAGAAAAGCAGTTGACCTGA
>DAOURZ010000372.1 GCA_030627475.1 Deltaproteobacteria bacterium
AACCATTAAAAGAAATCCTCAGCCTCCTTTTATTACCAGTAAACTCCAGCAGGATGCAATTAATCGTCTCAGGTTCTCTGCAAAAAAAACCATGATGGTAGCACAACAACTTTACGAAGGTGTTGATATAGGAACAAGTGGAACTGAAGGGCTTATTACTTATATGCGTACCGATTCCACCAGAATTTCAAACGAAGCTGCTGAAGAAGCGCTTAAACTGATTCGAGAAAAATTCGGTGAAAATTTTGCTCTTGATAAGCCGAGATTCTTCAAAAATAGAAAAAAGGTTCAAGACGCCCACGAGGCAATCAGGCCTACATCGGTTTTCAATACTCCTAAAAAATTAGCCCCTTATCTTTCCAAAGATCAGCTATCTCTGTACAGTCTTATCTGGAAGCGTTTTATTGCGTCGCAGATGCAACAAGCTCTGATAAATAGAAATACAATTTCTATTAAAGCCGGGCCCTATTTGTTTACAGCAAGCGGATCATCTGTTAAGTTCCCTGGCTTTATGGTTCTTTACATGTCTGTGGATGAAGAAATAGAAAACCGGAAAGAAAAAAACAATCTGCCTGAAGTATCCGAAGGAACAGAATTAAAAGTCAATAAATTAGAACCCAAACAGCATTTTACCATGCCGCCGCCAAGGTTTTCCGAGGCTTCACTTGTAAAAGAGCTTGAAGAAAACGGAATCGGCCGTCCCAGTACCTATGCTTCAATATTATCAACAATCAAGGGAAAGGGATATGTTGATTTTCTAAAAGGATATTTCAAACCAAGCGAACTTGGGTTTATTGTTAATGACCTCCTTGTTAAAAGCTTTCCTGACATATTTGAGGTTGATTTTACAGCCAAGATGGAAGAAGAGCTTGATCGTATAGAAACTTCGGAAACAGAATATTTAAAAATTATGACCCGTTTCTACGGTCCGTTTAAAAAAGAATTGGATGCAGCCTCAGAAAACATGCTCAGCATGCGGGGTGTGGGCATTTCTACAGGCATTTCCTGCCCTGAATGTAAAAAACAACAACTACACATCAAAGTCGGCAAAAATGGTCACTATCTTGCTTGTAATGGATATCCGGAATGCAGATATACAAGCAACTATACCCGAAATGAAAAAGGCAAAATTCAGCCGATTGAAGTACCCAAAGATGAAATATCAGATATAGTTTGTGAAAAATGTAAAAAACCAATGGTAGTAAAACATGGCAAATTCGGCGAATTCCTGGCATGCACAGGGTATCCGGCCTGCAAAAATACTAAATCTGTAAATGCAAACCAGACAGAGAAAACGACAGGTGTAAAATGTCCGGAAAAAGGCTGCACCGGAGAAATTGTTGAAAGACGGTCAAAAAGAGGAAAAATCTTTTATAGCTGCAATCGTTATCCTGACTGCACATTTGCCCTCTGGGACAAACCTGTAGCAGAAAATTGCCCTGATTGCAGCGCTGAATTTCTGCTCGAAAAATCCACTAAAAAACAAGGCACCTTTCATCTTTGCCATAATAAAAAATGCGGATACAAAAAGATCCTGTAAGTTTTAGGAACGTGAACGAGCCCCTATGTGGCAGGAAAGCACAAGGCAAAGGGAGTACTCATGAAACATGAAAGAAGATAAACGTTTGAATAATGCCTTTGATGCGATTTGTTATGGCATATCTGTGATTGACAGCGATTTAAACATACTGTTAGCCAACAAAACCATTGAAAAATGGCATTCCCATGCCCTCCCTGTCATAGGCAGAAAATGTTACGAAGCCTACCATGGAAAAAGTAAATGTTGTGAGTTTTGCCCCGCGGAAAGATCTCTCAAGACCCATTGTGTTCAGCAGGAAATTATGCCCGTGCTTGAGCTTAATGGAGCGGAGGGATGGCAGGAGGTCTGCGCTTTTCCTGTTTTTGGTCAAAAAGCAAATCTGATATGTGTCGTTGTGTGTGTTCAAAAGACTAAAAGTCAAAAAGAGGCAGAAAATCTGCGAAATGAGTACTGCAAGATAGAAAAACGTTTTCATGAACGAAGGGTAGGGCCTTCAAAAACCAAAAAAGAACTACAGGCGGCAATATCCGATCTCAAGAAGGCTGAAAAATTCCTAATGAAAACAAGAGCGGAATTAGAATTGCAAAC
>DAOURZ010000224.1 GCA_030627475.1 Deltaproteobacteria bacterium
AATCTATAATACGGATTTTAATTCCCCCGAATTGGAGGGAATTAAAAATCAGGCTGGTCTAAACTGTGCGGGCGAACAGCATGCAGGCAGGTAGAAAAAACGGTTGAATGGTCTTATTGAAAAAAATTGAAGAAGGTAAAAATTAATGGCTGAGAATAAAATTGTTAATGCTGACAAGCTTCAAGGGCTTATTTATACCATTCGGAGCGTTCAAGTAATATACGATAGTGATTTAGCTGAGTTGTATGGTGTGGAAATAAAAAGGCTTAATGAACAAGTAAAAAGAAACAGGGAAAGATTTCCTGAAGAGTTTATGTTTCAACTCACTGATGAAGAGGTCGCATTTTTAAGGTCGCAAAATGCGACCTTAGAGACCGGCAGAGGCAGGCATCGAATATGTTTTCACAGAACAAGGGGTAGCAATGCTATCCGCAGTATTGCGAAGCAAAACAGCGGTTAACGTCAGTATACAGATAATCAAAGCCTTTGTCGCAATGCGTAACTTCATTACGACAAATGCTCAGATTTTTCACAGGCTTGACGCAGTGGAACAAAAACAGCTTGAGCACAAAGCTGAAACAGATGCAAAATTTGACCGGATATTTAATGCCATAGAATCAAAAGAAATCCAGCCGAAGCAGGGTATTTTCTTCGACGGACAGATTTTTGATGCGTATAAGTTTGTTTCAGATCTTATCAGGAGAGCGAAAAAATCAATTGTTATTATTGATAATTATATTGACGATTCAGTTCTGCTGTTGCTTACAAAAAGAAAAAAGAGTGTAACGGTTAAAATCCTCACAAAGACAATTTCAAAACAACTGGCACTGGATATAAAGAAATTCAATAAACAGTATTTGGCCATCAATATAAAAGAGTTCAAGAACTCCCATGACCGGTTTATAATCATCGACAATACCACACTTTATCATTTTGGCGCTTCCCTGAAAGACCTCGGAAAGAAATGGTTTGCATTCTCGAAGATGGATATCGGGACGGTTGAGATGCTCACGAGATTAAAGGAGATGAAGGTCAATGAGTGAGTGGGAGGAATGTAAATTGGGCGATGTATTTTTTGAAATAATTGATGGTGACAGGGGAAAAAACTATCCTAAAAAGGATGAGTTCTTTGAAAACGGTTATTGTCTTTTTCTGAATACAAAGAACGTAACTACTAATGGATTTGAATTTACTGAATTAAACTTCATAACAAAAGAAAAAGATGAGTTGTTAAGAAAAGGAAAATTAAAGAGATATGATTTAGTAGTTAACTACAAGAGGAACCGTTGGGAATGTAGGATTTTATAATGACAATGTAATTTATGATAAGTTACGAATTAATTCTGGAATGGTAATAATCCGTCCAAATGGTATAGATAAAGACTTTAATTATCAATTATTCAAATATTTGAAAAAGGATTTTGAAACCTTTACTACTGGGAGTGCACAACCTCAACTGCCAATTAGAGATTTGAAGAAAATGTCTTTTCTTCTCCCCCCCACTCCCCGAACAAAAAGCCATTGCCTCAGTCCTTTCCAGTCTCGACGACAAAATAGACCTGCTCCACCGCCAGAACAAAACCCTTGAAGCCATGGCGGAAACGCTTCAGGCAGTGGTTTGTAGAGGAAGCGCAGGAGGAGTGGGAGGAAGGAGTTTTAGGTGATGTTGTTGAGCTTGTTTATGGGAAAGGGTTAAAAAAAGAAATAAGAACAGGTACAGGTTATCCGGTAATTGGCTCAAGTGGCGTTGTTGGTTATCATTCAGACTTTTTGGTTGAAGGCCCTGGGATTGTTATTGGCAGAAAAGGTACGCTTGGCAAAGTTATTTACCTATGGGATAACTTTTTCCAATTGACACAACATATTATATCAAATCAAAAGTTGAATCCGCTGGTTTATTGTATGAATACTTCTTATTAAAGACACTCAATTTTGAAGAAATGAATTCAGATTCAGCAGTTCCCGGCTTAAATCGAGATATTGCGTTATCTATAGAAATTAAGATTGCACCTTTAGAGAGATTGCACAAGTTCAATCAGTTCACTTCAACATTTGTAGATAAATTGAGAGAAAATACAAAACAAATCCGCACCCTCGAAAAATTGCGAGATACACTATTGCCGAAACTGATGAGCGGTGAAGTGAGGATGGAAACATGAATTACAACCCCGATATCCATCACCGCCGTTCCATTCGATTAAAAGGATATGATTATTCACAGGCTGGGTTGTATTTTGTCACCATTTGCACGCAAAACAGGGAATGTATTTTGGGAGAAATTGTTGACGATGGTAAGGGTACAATGATTTGTGACCTGAATAAATACGGCAGAATTGCAGAAAAAGAATGGATAAGAACGTCAGAAATGCGTCCAAACATTTGTTTGGATGTATTTGTCATAATGCCAAATCATGCGCACGGAATCGTTCAAATCAATGAAATTGATGATTGTAGGGGCACGATGCATCGTGCCCCTACGGTGGAACAATTCGGCAAACCGACATCAAATACAATTCCGACAATCATTCGAGGTTATAAATCGTCCGTTACCAAACAAATAAATATTTTGCGGAACAAACCCGGCGTTCCTGTTTGGCAACGCAATTATTACGAACATATTATCCGTGATGAAAAATCCTATCATCAAATATCGAAATACATAAAAACCAATCCTCTGAAATGGCATAATGATAAATATTATGTATAAAATCAACAAATCCAAAATTGAAAAATTTGTTACAGAACTCCTTGAAAAGCAGGGCTACCAATACATCTACGCCCCTTCCATAACCGCCCCGGACATGTCTGCGTGCGACATACCGGAAAGGATCGTGCAATGAAAAACAACCTCCCTGATAAGCAGTCAAATTTTTTTCTTTACACCGGAAACGACGGAAAGGTGAATGTTGAAGTCTTTCTTCAAGACGAAACGGTTTGGCTGACGCAAAAGGCCATGGGCTTACTTTTTGGCGTTGAAAGCCACACGATTACCTATCATTTAAAAGAGATTTTCAGGTCAGGTGAACTGGATGAAAGGGTAACTACTCGAAAAATTCGAGCAGTTCAAAATGAAGGTAAAAGGCAGGTAACAAGAAAACTTGATTTCTACAACCTTGACGCCATTATCTCAGTCGGCTACCGCGTCAACTCTTACCAGGCCACACAGTTCCGTATCTGGGCTACCAGAACCCTGAAGGAATTCATCATCAAAGGCTTTGTTCTGGATGATGAACGGCTCAAACAGGGCAAACAGGTTTTCGGTAAAGATTATTTTGACGAACTGTTAGAACGCATTCGAGAAATTCGAGCCAGTGAGCGCCGCTTTTATCAAAAGATTACCGATATATATGCCCTCTCCGCTGATTATGATAAAAACGCGCCTATAACAAAAGATTTTTTCGCCACAGTACAAAACAAGCTGCATTGGGCTATCACAGGGAAAACCGCCGCTGAAATTATTTATGATTCAGCAGATGCAACTAAAATTTACATGGGACTGACCAACTGGAAACACGCACCGAACGATAAAATCCTAAAATCTGATGTTGTTGTTGCCAAAAACTACCTGAGTGAAGCCCACA
>DAOURZ010000054.1 GCA_030627475.1 Deltaproteobacteria bacterium
GGTTTCAAGAATGAAAATGTATTATTTATGGTGCAGAAAACATACCATGGAATAAATCTGATTAATGGTAAGTATATTTATAATAAAAATACACCAAAACGTCTCCATAACCACGGCCAGATGGTTATGCAGCAAACCATGGATAACCAGATTTTCAAGGTTGACAAGAAGGGCGGCAGAACCTTTCTTAAAAGCAATGAATTCGGAAAAATTCTAAAAGCCATGGATGACAAGATTTCCTATAATATTGAAGACATGAACTATCTTACAGCCTCAATAGATTATGAAAGTCTGGCATTAGCATTAAAAAAGGCTAAAGATGGTTATAGAATGCTAATGGAAATTGTCAGCAATGATTCGAAAAACCCTCAAAAAGGCGGAATGGCGGCTTTTGATACCTTACTTGGAAAAAATGTGATGATTGAAAGTTTTCAACTCAAGGGAATAGAAAATCATGAAATAAAATACATTAACAAGAATGTTAATCATTATCCAAAACCATATGATTCATGGTTAAGGTTAAAAAAATACGGACTTAACATGCCTGTAGCTATTAAGGATGGCGCTATCTATTTTCAGCCGGTTCAGGGTGACATTAACTTTCTTGTAACAACCGAATTTTTCAAACGCAAAATATTAAAACCAATAAAATCATGGAAGTCTCCTGCAACAACACCTCTGGCGATTAAATATATGCACATACAGGATCGGAAGAAAGGTTTTAAGGAATATGCTGAATCCATTACAGGCAACGCATTATGATTATGGCAGATAAAAACAACACAAATATCCCCCAAAAACCCATAGAAACAGATAGAATATCAATTAGCAATAAGGGTAGTGATAAGCAAAATAACAATTATCTGGATATCAACGAACTTGTTAGAAGTATTCAGCGTGCCGAAAATAACGTTGATTGTTTCCGCAAGGAGGGACATCATAATTGCAATCAAACAGATTGTGCATGGAGAGAGTATTGTATGGAAAAGACAGAGTCCAAAGTATATTAAAATATCTAAAGCCCGTCTTGGTGCTATGGCAAAGTCCTGCCTGGTCCGCCCTATCACCGACGAGGGTTCGCTAACTTTACTTTTCACTAATCATAACCATAAAGGAGGATGATATGAAAGAATTTAAGAAGATTTTAGATCGGCAAGAATGACAGACAGCGAATTATATCTGTTCGAACTCGCCTTTTTAAAGAATGTTAACTCCGAAAGTTGAGTTATTCAATAGATATCAAACGCACGTGCAACGGAGTTTCGCCGGGTTCGCTAATCTGCAACTGTGCCTCCCACCCCAAATAATCCGGAAGGCTGACCCGAACTTCGTATTTCCCAATTGGAATTTCAAGGTTTATGGGGGTATTCCCCTTAAATGAATCGTCTAAAAAAACCTGAGCTCCTGAGGGTGAACTGGTCACAATTAGAATTGCATCTACAGATTTGTTTGCCTCAATACGGGTTGATAGTGATGACGCCTGCTTTTTATTATGTACTCCAAAAAAATAGATTATCCCTACAAGAACAATTGCCGCCATTAGACCCATAATTAAAACAGATGCCACAGGCTTTTTTGAGGGGCTTATCGGTTTTTCGGGCAACAAGAGAGATTCTTTTACCTGAAGACAGGTTTTAAGGGCATCTTCCATCTCCTTACTGGTTTGAAAACGTTCATCCGGATTTTTAGACAGGGCTTTCATTATTAGGTCAGAGAGAGGCTGGGGGATGGAATCGTCGATTTTTAATGGAGCCACGGGGATATCATCTGTAATGGCCCTGAAGATAGCAGTAAAATGATCTCCTTTAAACGGTTTACGCCCCACAATCAATTCATAAAGGATCACTCCGAGAGAAAACAGATCGGATCGCCCATCAATTTTTTTTCCCATCACCTGCTCCGGTGACATGTAAAAAGGTGTTCCCAGGATTACTCCTGTCTGAGTTTGTTGAGCTGCATTTGAATCTTCTGCACGGGCAATCCCGAAATCGGTAAGTTTGACATCACCTTCATTTGTCAAAATAATATTTGATGGTTTAATATCCCTGTGAACAATCCCCTTTTCATGAGCATAACCAAGGGCATTTGCAACCTGTAACGCAATATCAATGATTTGCCCGACGCTCAATCTTCCACTACGAATCACTTCATTAAAAGGTTGCCCCTGAAGATATTCCATGGTGATATAGATAGTTCCATGGTCTCGCCCAACATCATATACTGTAACGATATTTGGATGAGAAAGTCGACCGATGAATTTTGCCTCTTTAAAAAACCTTAACACAAAATCTTCGCTGACTACTCTGTCCGCCCGTAACACCTTTAAAGCAACAGATCTATCAATCTGAGGGTCGTGAGCATGGTAAACCACACCCATTCCGCCTTTGCCTATTTTTTTTATAATTTCATATCGTCCGTATTGCATGGATAAATTCCAAAAATATTGAAAGATTTCGATATCCCATCAATTTTTGTGCTTGCTTTTAAATTTTCTTTTCAATCAAGGAAATGTCAGAATCCAGCGGAGCTTTGACAACTACAGTACTATCCGGATGAACAGCGATCTCCAAAGATCTTCTGTCTGTAAAAAAGAGGCTGTAGTCAATGGTTCTTTGGCCGTAAGAAAAAGACCGTTTATCCATACTCGTTGCTTCAATCATTTGCAACTCCTGTGTTTTGCTACTTGCAGCGCCTTTTCTATTATCCCATCCATTTGATCCAATGACAGTTCAATGCTTTTTCCTGCTTTCAACTCATCATATAAATAATCATCTATTTCATTAACTGCTTGCTTCTGTGCATCTTCATCATTCCAAAAATGTACCTTTTGATGAGACTCCAGAATATTGTGGATAGCAATTGCTGTATCAGCAGCAATGCTTTGTAGGGGCAGTGCCTCTGTGCCTGCCCCATATGCCCGTTTAAAAAATGGTTTTAATATACCATGGTATGCCATAGCATCTTCATTTCCGGCAAGCTTTTCAGGAACCTCGTCATGAACTTTTCCAACAACCTTATCCCGGATATCTACAACCTTTCCAAGATAGTCTAAATCCGATATTCTTTTTGCCCTGAAATCTTCGATTACCTGCTGGATAAGTATTGAAAAATTTTTATAAAATGCAGGATCTTCACCCATTTTTTCTGTAATTACTTTTTTGGTGGCATGCGCAATAGTATCAGCTTTTGAAGCAGTGGTTTTTTTTGTCTGGTAGACCCCTTGCTCCTCCTTGACCTGATCAAACATTTTATCGTCGAAGATGTTAACAGGATAGTTAAGCTGTATTACTTCATTCGCCTGAATGTGCGTATCTAAAAGCTTTTTGATCCTCGGTTCGTAATCCTTGTAATTAATGGCTTCAGCATAGCGAAGTTTTACGGAAGCCTTCAGTAAGTGGAATTTGCGCAAATCAGCTTTATATCTGAATAACATTTTATCATCGGTTTCAAACAAAAAACGGTCTGATGAAAAAACAATTGCAAGAGTTTTGCTGTATTCTGACAGACGCCCGTAAAATTCTTCTCGAAGTTCATCATCAGCAAGAAGGACCTCATAAGCCTCTTCATCATAAGAATATTTGACTGATTTAAAAATATCCCACAGGTCTGAATAGCGTTGAGGCAGTTTATCTATTTCACTCTTTATCGAAGCAATGGTTCCGACAAGATCCGATTCATCAAATCCCTCAAACGCACTGTACATGGTCAGGGCCTTATCCAGCTCTTCCAGAACACTTACATAATCAACAACAAAACCAAATTCCTTTCCTTCATAAAGTCGGTTAACCCGTGCAATAGCTTGCAGCAAGGTGTGCTCCCTTAAAATCCTGCACAAGTACAGCACTGTATTTCTGGGGGCATCAAATCCGGTTAGAAGTTTGTCTACCACGATCAATATTTCCGGTTCGCTGCCATGCTTGAACTGATTGATAAGTTGCCTGGTGTATTCTTTCTCACTGCCATAGCGTTTCATCATTTTTTGCCAGAATTTCACAACTTCATCAGTTGTTTCATCATCAATTTCGTTGTAGCCTTCCCGCATATCCGGCGGAGAAATAACAACTTCTGAAGATACAATGCCTATCTCGTTTAAATATGAATTGTATTTCAGGGCTGCAGCTTTGCTTGGGGCTACAAGTTGAGCTTTGAAACCGGTTCCCTGCCAGTTGGAACTATAATGTTCACTGATATCAAAGGCTCTCATATAGATAACCTGATCGGTTTTATTCAGCATTTCTGCACGAGCATATTTGTGTTTCAGGTCAGCTTGCTGCTCTTTTGTAAGCCCCTGGGTAAGGCGTTCAAACCACAAATCAACCGCTTTTTTGTTCTGGGTCATTTCAACATGACGCCCTTCATAAAGAAGAGGAACTACCGCGCCGTCTTCAACAGCCTGTGTAATAGAATAATGGGGCTCAACCAATTCACCAAATTTAGCAAAGCTATTTTTTTCCTTTTTTAGCAAAGGAGTTCCTGTAAATCCCAAATAGCACGCACACGGGAACAGTTGTCTCATCCGGGCTGAAAATGATCCAAACTGGGTACGATGGCTCTCATCCACCAGAATGAAAATGTCAGGTGATTCGCACCTGTATTTCTTTACAGCAAAAGCCTTGTCAAATTTATGAATCAGTGTGGTAATGATTCCGGATTGTTTTTCAGCGACCAATTCCAGAAGATTTCTTCCCGAAGTAGCTCGATTGGCTTCAAGGCCACATGCAGCAAAGGTGTTGCCAAGCTGCTTATCCAGATCGTCTCTGTCCGTTACAAGAACGATACGAGGATTTATGATCTCAGTGTCCAGAGCAAGGCTCCTTGCCAACATGACCATTGTCAGGGATTTGCCGGAACCTTGTGTGTGCCATATAATGCCACCCTTGCGTGAACCATTGCTATCAAAGTGTTTCACACGATTAAGCGTTGATTTGATAACAAAATACTGCTGATAACGGGCGATTTTTTTGATTCCACCGTCAAACACAGTAAACTTCCATACCAATTCCAACAGCCTGTCCGGGCGACAGAGAGCATATAACGACTCATCCTGCGCCGTTATCAATTGAGAATGGATAGTTGATAATTGACAATGAAAGATGGCTTCAATTTTTTTCCTAATATCTTCGGACAATGGTTTGTTTTTTATCTCTAATAATTTCCCGTTATCCATTATCCATTGTCCATTATCCCGCTCTTTCCAGATACCCCAGAATTTTGCAGCACTTCCAGTAGTCGCATACATGGCGCTGTTCTTATTAACGGCGAGCACCAGTTGCGTATAAATAAACAGCTTTGGAATATAATCATCATTCTGATTTCTTATGGATTGCGAAACAGCCTGTTCAACTTCAACCTGAGGAGCTTTACACTCAATAACACAAAAAGGAATACCGTTGACAAACAATACAATATCCGGACGGGCTGTTTCCGTGCTTCTTGATCGCTTGACACTGTATTCAACGGTTACATGAAAACGATTTCGCTGCGGATTGCGCCAGTCAATATAATTAAGATTAAAGCTCCTGGAATTACCCTCAATGGTCTGCTCTAATGCAGTTCCCAGAGTTAACAGATCATACACCGCCTCATTTGTTTTAAGCAGTCCATCATATTTGATATTTTTAAGTTTCCGGATAGCGGTCTGCACATTTTCTTCACTAAAAAGATACTCATTCCCTTTGTATCTGATACGGTTAATCTCTTTCAGTTGAGAGCGCAGAATGTTTTCCAGAAGCACACTTGAAGTTCTTTCCTGACGCTCATACAGCGCTTCCGCGGGGGCAATGTATTCAAATCCAAGGTTTATCAACAGATGTAAAGCCGGTATCTGCGAAAGGCGTTTCTCGTTGGTTTCAAAGTTGGTCATGGTTTTATCCCAATTTTCTTACGAGTTTTTCCATGCTGTCATAAACATACTCTGTGATAAGTACCATGAAATCTGTTTTATCTTGATTCAGATTGCATTTTTCCAGGGCATTGTAATAAGCGAGTCTGTTTTCTGTGTCTCCGGAGATATTGGCAATGGTGTAGCCGTTTTGTAAAAGAATTAGATTCATCAAAAGCCTGGCGGTTCTGCCGTTTCCATCTATAAAAGGATGAATAGTGGCAATTCGCTCATGGATTTCAGCCGCGAAGATAACCGGATGTAACTTTTCAGATTCTTCTTGAATCCGGAAATTCAGATCCTCCATCAGTTTCGGAACTTGCCATGGTTGAGGAGGTTCATGTCGGCTTCCTGAAATTGCAACGGGAACACTGCGATATTTTCCTGCATTTTCTCTATCAATACCTCGCAAGACAAGAGAGTGAATATCTTTGATTATGTTTTCATTTAAGATACTGTTCGCTGTTGCAAGCTCTTTTATGAAAGCGATAGCCTCGTAGTGGTTGATCGCCTCAAGATGCTCACGCATTGACTTTCCGCCGATGGTCAGCCCCTTATTAATAACAAGATCTGTTTCCCGTAAAGTCAGGGTATTACCTTCGATACGGTTACTGCTGTATGTGTATTCGATATCTATGGCCTGAAGTATAGTTTTGTTAAGCAAAGGGCGAGAGGCATCCAGTTTTTGTTTTAATTTGTCTATTCGGGTGAGTAGGTATTCTATTCTGCTATTCATATATCCTCTCCTATTTCCAGAAAGATAGTAGTATTTTTCTAACTTCACCCTGTCCTATAAGGTCAGTAAACTTTGTATAATTTGATTCTTCCCATCTTATTCGACCTGCAATAACTGCAGGCGATATGCCAAGATCGTTTGCCAGGGTAATTATCTCTGTTTTGTTGGGTAATAGATGTTTTTTTTCCTCCCAAATATTAGATGAGATAAAGGATTCGTGTGCAAATTTATCTGCGTTATCTTCGACCTCATCTAATTCATGTTTAGCGCTTGTATCATCCATAATAATTTCTTTTTCATCTTTTGTAATATCACAGTTGCTTATATGTCCCAATTCATGAAGCAGTGTAAACCAAAAATTATCCAGACGATCATGCCGTAACGTCATAGCGGCTACCAACGTAAGGCGGGACAGCCTGTAAATCCAATCAGTTAACAACCCCTTGGATTTTGCTTGATTGTGGAATTGCTATAGAATCAAAATGGCGAAAAGTGTCCCGCTTTAAGTTGGTAGCCCCTCCACATCGTTTACCCTGTGTCGGATTGTCTCTCGCAATAAATTGTGGGGGATGTTGTCGAATAGTCCTATAATATCTTCGCTTAAGATCCAGTTGATGTTCAGTTTAATGCACTTTTAGCGAAGTTCGCTTTTTCTTTTTGTAGTTTCTAACCCAGGTTGCTACCGTTGAACTCGGGATGTTTGCCTCTCTGGCAAAACTTACTACAGATCGATCCGGATTGAAAAAGATTTTTTGCAGCATTGATTCTTTAAATTCTTGTGAATATACCGTCGTGATCATGTGACTTCTCTATCGCCCTGTCAAATTTTAATTTTTTTAACTCAATTGAGGCGACATCTACCCTGACACATAGGGCAAGCCACTGGTCAATCTTTGACTCTCTTTCTATATGCACCTGAACCGAGTCGTTCCAATCTTTTTTATCTATAAACTTACGAATGGTCTTTCGATCAAA
>DAOURZ010000132.1 GCA_030627475.1 Deltaproteobacteria bacterium
AAAATAACTTCACATTTTAAGCGCCGATTCATCCCGTCTAACTGCGTTGCGAAAGCTCGGAATATCCCGATATTCCTGCGCTTACGCGCCTTGTCAGACGGATGCCTCAACACTTAAAATTGTGAACTTATTTTTGTGCGAACTCTTAATTCAAATGATTATCCACAGACTTATGTTTCCCCTGATAATTCATTACACCAATCACAAATTTCAAAGTTCTCTTTCCATATACCAGGCCGCAGCCATATCCAGCCCATGAGTTACCGAAAATTGGGGTTCGTAGCCTATGAATTGCTTTGCTCTGGAAATATCAGCGAGTGAATGGCGAACATCTCCATGCCGGAAATTACGATATTCAGGTTGAACGTCCATAACTTTGGGATAGTTCCTGCCGACCCTTTCCCTGATGAGATAAAAAAGCTCATTTAATGTAGTACGCCAGCCAAAGGCAATATTGTAAACACCACAATCATTACCTCCATCTGCCAAAGCCGCCAGGATATTTGCCTGAACACAATTATCAATGTAGCAGAAATCACGGCTTGTTTCACCATCACCATTAATATAAACAGTTGTACCGGTAATCAACGATGCAAACCACAAGGGAATGACCGCAGCATATGCGCCGTGGGGGTCCTGGCGCTTGCCAAACACATTAAAATACCTGAGTCCGATACTTTTCAAGCCATAGGTTCGGGCAAACACGTCAGCATAAAGTTCATTGACATATTTTGTAACTGCATAGGGAGACAATGGTCTGCCGATTTTATCTTCCTTTTTGGGAAGATCCGGTTGATCTCCATAGGTGGAGCTTGACGCTGCATAAACAAAGCGCTTAACCTCCGCACCTTTTGCAGCTATAAGCATGTTCAGATGTCCGGTTATATTGTTGGCGTTTGTCAGCGCCGGATCTTCTACTGACCTTGGAACAGATCCAAGCGCTGCCTGGTGCAGAACATAATCCTGTTTTTCACATACCCTGCTGCAGGTTTCAGGATCACAAATATCACCTTTGACAAAAGTAAAATTGTCCCATTGCTCCGGTGTAATCGCTTTTTTAACCTGATCCAGGTTGTGCTGATAACCGGTGGAAAAGTTATCTAATCCGACTACTGTCTGGTTAAGTTTTAAAAGCGCTTCCAGAAGATTCGAACCTATAAAACCGGCAACGCCGGTAATAAGCCACTTTTCAGGAGTTTTTATCAAATTTTGTTTTATTGATTCATATTGATTCATATTTATATATTCCTTAAAATATCAATACATAAAAAGGCATCCTTCATTTTCCTGTTTATACTTACAGATTTTCAAATAATTGAAGCGGAGGTGCGGCTTTAGACACACAGCGCTGATCCATGTGCGGCTGAAGCCACACCTCCGGAGAAGTGTAAACCACTTTTGTGCTATTATGAAGGATGCCCATCATAAAGATGGCAAATTCTAAATAACTTTGGCTTATCAATTGTCAATTATCAATTGTCAATTACTACAGGTTCCTTAAAAATGAGCCCGATAGCTTCTCTTGCTGTTGCAGCAGCTTCAGGGAAAAATTGTTCGAGTGTTTCTATATGTCTGAGGTTATCAGCAGTTCTGAATATCAGCATGGCAAGATTTCCCTCCGCCATTTCGGAAAGTGAAACAACTTTTTCCCACGGCTGCCCTGTTGCCCAGGCATAAATAGTAATGGCAGGTCGTAGAAACAGTGGCCTTACCTCAAATCCTTTTGCAGCCATAAAATTGAAAAATGGCTTGAGTGCTTTTGTTACTTTAAGAAAAACCGATAAAAGATTTTTGGGTTTAAATTCCTTATCAATTTCATCTTTTGTTTCTTGTTCATTTACAAATGATGCTATTATGGCAGCAAGAAGCGCTGGATTTGATTTGGGAAAAATTTTTAGCCTGCAAGCCTCAGCAATCAACAGGGGTTGATCAACTCTTAATTTCGAAGCCCATATTCCGTCTTCAGTCAGCTCTCCATTATTTTTTACGTAGCCTGTTTCTTTCAGGAAATTAAAATGGCGAAAAAAATCTTCGGATAGATAATTATAACTGTTTTCTATAAATTTTCCCGTGGCTTTTTTCCTTTTCATGATTAAATACCTGGCAAAAGATTTTTCAAGCAGATCTTCAATTTGGTCGGGAGAGTATGACAATAGTAGATTAAGAACCATTGAAAAGTTAATTCTAATCCGGCTTAATACATCCGAAGAAACTGAAGTTGTGAGTTTTGCAATTAATTTTATGTCCATAAATTTTCCAGGAAGTACTAATGCAAACCCGATATTATCCATACCTCTTCTGCCGGCTCTTCCTGTTGTCTGGTGAAATTCAGTAGGACTCAGCGGGACAAATTCGGTTCCGTTGAACCTGTCTGAATTCAAAAAAACAACTGTTCTGGCTGGAAAATTTATTCCTGCAGCAACGGTTGACGTTGCAAAAACAGCATCAAGAAGTCCTTCATTCATAAGTGCCTCAACAACAAGTTTCCAGGCAGGCAACTGTCCGCTATGATGAGCTCCTACTGCAAGATTTTTAAGATGCCACAGATGGCGGTGTTTAATAATATGGTGATTTTGTTCAGCAAATTCATTAATTATTTGGATAATCGCTGCTTTTTTGTGTTGATCCTGCAAAATATTTTCCATGCACAGAGCAAGAGCATTGTCGCAGTCTGCCCGTGATTTCATAAAAAATATTGCAGGGAGCAATTGATATTTTTTTAATACTTTCAGAATATCTCCAAAAGGCGGCAGCTTTGATGGCCTAACAAAACGCGGAGAATTTTTGTTATTAATATAATTACTGACTTTTTTATTGAGCCTGTTTTTTTTGTCCTTTCCGGATTGAGAAATCAGTGGAAGAAGAGTACCGGAAGGATTTAAAAAAAGAGCGAAAAGCGGCACCGGCCTTTTGTTTTCTTCAATAACAATACATTCTTTTGAGCGTATTAATGAAAGCCATGCAGCTATCTGCTTTGCGTTTCCGATTGTAGCAGATAAAAGAAGGAGAGGAATTCTTGAAGGAAGATAAATCATTATTTCTTCCCAGACAACTCCTCTTTCCTTATCACCCAGAAAATGAGCTTCATCAAGAACCACAAGGTCAGTGGATAATGTTTCTCCTGAATGCATGGCATCATACAACTGGTTACGAAGAATTTCAGTTGTTCCGACAATGAGTGGTGCATCAAGATTTTCTTTTCTGTCACCGGTTAATATTCCTACATTCCGGGCACCGAAAATTTCAGAAAATTCATTATACTTTGAATTTGTTAAAGCTTTTAACGGAGATGCATACCAGCACCTTCCTCTTTTTTCCAATATACGAAAAATCGCCTGTTCAGCTATCCAGGTTTTACCTGATCCTGTTGGAGCAGTAACAAGACAATCTGATTTGTTAATTGCAGAAACCGCTTTGATCTGGAACTTGTCAGGTTTAAATTTTATTTTATCAGGAACGCCTATTAAAGCAAAAACCTTTTTTAATCCGGTATCCGCTCCCGGTTTGATTTTTGGTAATTTCGATCTTCTTTTGAATTCATGCTCTTTTTTTTTATGTCTGACCGGATATCTTCTTCTATACATTTGTTTAGGGTTTAGGGTTCAGGGTTTAAGGTTCAGGGTAGTTACCAGTTTTTTTATAATTGCTTTTGCGGGCGAATCTATATTGAATGGTGATATTCCATTAAGATCCGCTTCAATTAAAGCGTTATCATACGGCAGGAAAGCTATAAATTCGAAATCAGAAAGATGTTTTTTTAGAAATTCTTCATCTTTTTTGCTGCGTATCTTGTTCCCAACAATCTGAATATTGCTAATCCCGATTTCTAATGCAAGTTGTTTAATACGTTTTGCAGTGTCAATACTTCGACGCCCCGGTTCTACCACTACAATAAGTTTATCTACTGCCTTGGCGGTTGCTCTTCCGAGATGTTCGATTCCTGCCTCCATATCCATTACCACAACTTCATTTCTTTGAAGGACAATATGAGTTATAAGAGCCTTAAGAAGTGTGCTTTCAGGACATATACATCCGGATCCGCCTTTTTTAATGCCTCCCATTTTTATAAGCTTGATATTGTCTAGTTTAAAGGACAAGGTGTCCGGGAGATCGTCAACTTTGGGATTAAGTTTAAAAAAACCGCCTATTCCACCTGATTTTGCTCCTGTTCTTTCATAAATAAGTTCTTTCATTCTAGAAATAGCAACTATTTTATCAGAATCAGCAATACCTATAGCTGCCGCAAGGTTTGCATCAGGATCCGCATCTATTGCCAGAACAAGCTTTCCTTCCTCATTCAGAGAATGTATAAGAAGAGCAGCAAATGTCGTTTTTCCTACCCCTCCTTTTCCGCTTACCGCTATTTTCATCAATAAATCCTTTTCATATGAGCCTCTTGCAACCGTTTGAATTATCTTGGTTTATATATTATCAGGTTTGCCCAGGCAGGGGGAAAGTGAACGGATACCACTGAAGAGATTTGATTTAAATCATCCGGATAATTGAACATATTTTTTTATTAACGTCAAGCATAATAAAAATTAAGGAACGTGGACGAATTAACTTCCGCAAGTAGGCGCACAGATTTGAGATCGAATACCATGGCAAAACTCAGACGAAATGTTGACTTTCTCATACCTGCTTGTTATTATTTTTTGTTATGGAAACAGGAAATATTGTAGAATATATTGACCACCAGAAAATTATGTGTGGGGTCATTCTTGAAGTCAAAAAACAGAAACTCAGGATTCTTACTGAAAACAATCGCGAAATCAAGCTCTCACCTGGTCGCCTGTCGCACAAATGCAATACTCACCTTGACCTTTCAATGGGTAAATATAAGCTGGTCGAGACATTAAAGCAAATAGCCGACAAACGTAACACACTGATCAATCATATAGATATAAAGGAATTGTGGGAAATTCTGAACACAGAAAAAGAATGGATAGATCTTGTTACAATGACTGAATTCTGTTTTCCT
>DAOURZ010000266.1 GCA_030627475.1 Deltaproteobacteria bacterium
CATCAGCGCTTACCTTTGAGCTGAACACGCATTCATTTTTCCTGTTTTTTTCCCAACCCTGAAATGCTTCGATTTTGCCTTAAATAATAATGGCTTAACCAATGTCCTTGCGTGATGCTTGTTTCTTCTTTCCGTATTTGCTGACATTTTCTTTAACTATAAATCCAATCTTTTTCTTTTCATTAACATCTACAGTCAAAATCTGATCCAAAGTTTCAAAAACAATTTGAAAACGTTCATCTGTGATTTGTTTTAGCTCTTCGAGTTCTTTCTTGATGTCTTCATTATCAAGAAACAGTTGCCTGAGTTTCACAAATATACGCATTATCTGTATATTTACCTGAACAGCCATCTCGCTCTTTAAAACAGAGGAAAGCATAAGTACACCATGCTCTGTAAATGCAAATGGAGGGATACGTAATCCCATTATATATTGATTGGAGGTCGCAAATTGCGACCTCCAATTTTTTAATTCCTCTTGTGTGAGTTCAAACATGAAATCTTTCGGAAATCTTTCAATATTTCTTCGTACTTGTTCCTTTAGACGTTTTGTTTTAATATTGTAAAGTTCTGCCAAATCTCTATCCAGCATCACCTTTAAACCGCGTATCAAATAAATTTTACCGGTGATTGCTTCGATAGATACAATATCAGACATAATAAATCCTTTTATATTGCGGCGTACTGCACGTTTCAACTGTTTTATTTTCTACATTATCAAGTTGCTAATCGTTTTTATTATTATCTGCAGTAATTATAATTTCCACACATCCCAACCCCATACTACCACCATTCCCGAAACCACAATCATAACCAATTTTAATAAGCCTGGGATCTGCAACAATTCTAAAAGGCGCTTCAAAGCCCTTAATTTTTGTTCTTATATTATTATCAATTTTTTTAAAATGAATCAGCTTGCTTATTTTCCCCTGTCGTTTGGCAATATAGTTCACATCAAAACTGAATTTGAATTCGTGCTTCTGTTCATGGTCAGCATAATCCGTTTTGTAAAATGTCCGGTATTTATTGATCAGATTTTTCTTTATATTTTCAATGAAATGATCCCTTTCTTCAGGATTCATATAATCCAGGTAGTGCTGTTCAAGCCTGCCATTTGCCTTTTCTCTCTGGGTTGAGACTGCAATTGGAGACAGGCAGAGGAATTTGCATTCGCTATCAAATTGCGGCTCTGGCATGGATTCAACCTGTGTAACTGAAAAGTTTATTTTTTCACTGGAAAAATTCAAGTAAAAAGTCTGGTCAGAAAACAGGCCAAGGATAAGGTGTTCGTAGCTTTGTTCAATGGGTGTTGAAAAAATGAAGGTGATTTCTTTGACCTGCTTGAATCCATTTTTTTGGATTCTTGTCGGCGTGAAAAAAAGCTTTGAAAAGGTGAATAATTTGAATCGCTTTTTTAATGCTTCGTTGATAAAGCCTTTATCATGAAGATATTGGGAATATTCGCCCGATGATTTTTCTATGAGACCATAGATGGCGGAGTGAAGGGCATAATTGTAATTAAATAGAATAGCGGCAGGTGATTCGGTTAAGGCCGTAATTTTGACTCTCAAAATATCTCCTTTTACCGATCGTATCGGTTTTGAATTTGAAAGGATAAAAGTGCCTTCAATAATAATTTTTACTGCTTTATTCTTTTTTATTCAACCGTTTCCGTCTTTTCTGAGAAATGTTTAGATAGTTCTCGTGGGAAACGACCTTTTTGCGGGTTTTTCGTTCCAGATTTTTTCTCGCCTTTCCTGCAAGTTCTCCCCCCTTGTGAGCAACACGCTTGTTTTCCTGAAAACCCTTTGCATCATCCACATATTTTTAACCTTTTTTCCAATTGTTTTATTTCAGTTATTTCTTCTTTTGCATCTTCAATGTTTTCTGCCGTCAGCAACAGATCAAAAAACCTGCCGTTTGGAGTTAGACACCTTCTTGTTGAATCAGGTTCCTGAAACCCTGTTGATTCGTAAAACTCTTTTATTCTATCATCAAGCCGGTCTTTCATCTCGCCGGAGATCAGGTCAAGCTCATGGATTCTGTAAAGAAAAGATTGGGCTGATACTCCGAACCTGTGTTTGATTCTTAAAAGAAGCTCCCATGACCAGCCATCTGTTGCGATACCAAGCTGGCTAATAGTTGTACGGACTGCTGTTTCCGGCATTAAAAAGGTGGCGGCAAATCGTCCTGCTGCCCGTCCGGCATTTATCGGCCTTAAATTTTTTGATTCTGTTTTGTTATCCGGGTTTTCAAATAAATCTGTTTTTTGCAGACGGGATTGATTTGAGATAAGGAGAGCGCCCAGTTCGAAGCTTAGAGAAAAGAGTTGTCTTTCAGGATTGTTTTTTGAATTCAATAAGAAAAAAGCATTATTATAAATCGGCTCATAAATAGAAAAAGAATCAATATCCCTGGCGTCTCTTGGAAATTGAAAAATAATTACGCGCAATCCAAAATTTTCAAACAGTTCAAAATAATCAAACACCACGCCATCATATATTCCAAAATATTTTCTTATGGAAGAAGCAAGATTTTCCATTCCCTGATAATCAGGCTTGAAAGGGACAGATAAAGGCAGATAGGCTTGTTTGTGGACATTGCAGATATCTTCAAGCGCATGAAAACCCGCCACAATATCATGGGTTGCAGATAATAATTGTTTTGGAATTTTATCAGGTTCAGGGTGGATGGCAATAAAATTGGAAGAACTGTCTGTATCGTTTGTTTTTAATTCAATCTGCTGAACATCAGCAGCAAACAAAACTTCAGCAGATACATTCAGTGCCTTGGAAAGATTATAAATCACCTGGGCAGAAGGAGCATTTTTACCAAGCTCAATTCGTCCAAGAGGGCCCTCCCTGATTCCGATTTTCCGGGCAAGATCTATCAATGTCCAATTTCTTGCTCTTCTTAAGAAGCGAATGTTTTTCCCGATATTTGGAATATAAGATTTCACGAGAAAAAGAGAACCATATAATTTCTTTTATGTCAATACTTCTTGTTATTTTCAACAAAACAAATCAATTGATTCTTTAACAAGGAACGTGGACGAATTAACTTCCACAAGTAGGCGCA
>DAOURZ010000257.1 GCA_030627475.1 Deltaproteobacteria bacterium
CCATATGATTGCATACGGGGCATCACCCCGTGCATCTATTTTTCTGGGTCTGGCAGCGAGAGCGCATGCTTTTCTTTCAGGTCGGGGATATGTTACGCCCCAGGATGTTAAAAGCATGGCGCCGGATGTGCTGAGGCACCGGATTTTACTTAGTTATGAGGCCGAAGCCGATGGCCTTTCTACTGATGATATTATTTGTCAGATTTTAGAGCGGCTGGAAGTACCATGATTCATTATGCTGTCAAAAGAACTTATTAAAACTATTCAAAGGTTTCATTTTAGGACCCGTTATCTCGCCAATGAAATGTTTGCCGGGCAATATACCAGCGCCTTTAAAGGCCAGGGGATGGAGTTTGCCGAAGTCCGGGAATATATTCCGGGAGATGATATTCGTTCCATTGACTGGAATGTTTCGGCCAGGTTTGGTCGTCCTTTTGTCAAAATGTTTCATGAAGAGCGGGAACTTACCGTAATCCTCGCAATTGATCTTTCAGCCTCCAACCTGTTTGCCAGTAAAAAACGTTTTAAAAGAGATTTGCTTGCGGAAGTTGCCGGAACTCTGGCTTTTATGGCAATCAAAACCAATGATAAGATCGGCGCTATTCTGTTTACTTCCGGAGTAGAAAAATTTATTCCTCCTCAAAAAGGAAGCGCATACGTCTGGCGTCTGATTAAGGAAATTTTTACCCACGAGGAATCTGACAGGGGAACTGATATTGAATCTGCGCTTACTTACCTGAATCGAACAATTAAGCGTAACAGTATTGTTTTCCTGCTTTCCGATTTTATGGATGCCGGTTATGAAAAAGTTTTAAGGATAACTTCCAGAAAGCATGACCTCACACTGATACGGGTCGAGGATGATTCTGAAAAAAATCTGCCTGATATGGGACTGGTAAGTTTTGTAGATCCTGAATCCGGTGAAATCTGCCAGGTTAATACCTCAAATCGGCGAGTTAGACGTTTATGGCATGAAGAAAGACAAAAAAAAGAGCTTGAGATTAAAAATATCTGTTCCAGGTGTGGGGTCTCCCTGATAGAACTTAACACCAGCCGATCTGTAATTAAGCCCTTGATGAGATATTTTCTGGAAAAAGGGCGCCGATGATGAAACGTTATTTTTTATTGATAATAATAGTTATTTCTCTTTTTATAAGCAATTGTTTGATTCCCGGAAAAATTATTGCAGATGATTATGCGGTACGCGCGGAATTTATACAAAAAAAGGCTGTACCCGGAGATATTATAACTCTGCGCCTGAGTTTTGAAATTCCTGTTGGATTTAAACTTCCTGATAACCCTGAAATTACAGGTTTAAAAGATTTTGATATCCTGGAAAAAACTATTTGGGCAAATGGAATCAAGATTGATATGTTTGTGGATTCCATGGAAGATATTAACCTGCCCGGCCTTGAAATTTATATATATGATCAGGATGGCAAGCAAAAGACTCTGAAAAGCAATCCGGCTGTTTTGGCGGTGGAACCTTTAATCAAGGTTAAGCCGGCGGAAAATCTTTTACGGCCGATCAAAGGGCTTATGTCCACAAAGTACGAAATCAAGCGGATTCTTTTGCCGGTTTTGGCCGTGTTTTTGATTATACTTGTGATTATTGCGATTTATTTTATTGTAAAATACCTCAAACGCCGAAAATCCGACCCTGAAGTTTTGGTTGTGCCACCTTATTTAAAAGCCTTAAACCGGATTGATGAGCTGGTAGCACCAGGAATTCCGGATGGCAAGGAAGGAAAAGCGTTTTGTTTTATCCTGTCGAAAATTTTACGCGAATATATGGGGGAAATCAGGAATTTTAATGCGCTTGAGATGACCACCAATGAAATAGTCGGAGTAGTCAAAGATAAGGCCGATATTCAACTGCTCAATCTTTTAAAAAGGATTGATCTGGTAAAATTTGCAGATATTTTTATGAGCAAAACAGCTTTTGAGGAACAGGTCTCTTTGTCTTTGGAATATATCAACCGGACAAAGCCGGAGGAAGTATAAATGTACAGGTTCGCATATCCCTATCTCCTGTTTCTGCTGATTTTAATTATCGGTGGCGGACTGCTGGCATACCGGCGAAAGCCCGAGGCCATAACTTTTTCCGGCGCTTCGGAGTTAAGCCATCTAATTGGTAGAAGATCATTTTTGCTCTTTAAAATACCGCTGTTTTTAAGGATAATCGTTTTGATTCTACTAATTATTGTTGCTGCTCGACCACAGAAGTATAATATTTCTTCCGAAGTAAACACCTCAGGGGTTGATATAATCCTTTGTCTTGACACTTCCGGCTCCATGCGGGCACTTGATTTTTTTATAGATAAAGAGCGAGTTGACCGGCTTGAAGCCGTTAAGCATGTTGTGCATGATTTTATCAGCAAGCGGGAGCATGATCGGATCGGTCTGATTGTTTTCGGTGAAAAGGCCTTTACCCAATGCCCTTTGACCATGGACAAAGGATTGCTTCTCAATCTGGTGGATAGCATGCAAATCGGTATGGCCGGAGACAGCACTGCTATCGGTCTGGCGGTTGGGCTGGGAGCCAAAAGATTGAAAAATATCAAGGCAAAATCAAAGATTTTGATTCTTTTGACAGATGGTCGGAATAATGCCGGAGGGATAGATCCGGTACAGGCGGCTGAAGCGGCGGCTGCAATCAATGCCAAAATATATGCCATCGGTGTTGGCGGATTTGGACCTGCGCCTTTTATGGTTGAGACAATATTTGGCAAACGGATTCAAAAAGTAAATGTGGATCTGGATGAAGATACATTAAAACAAATTGCGGAAACAGGGGCAGGACAATATTTTTGCGCATCCGACAGTAAAAAGCTACAAGAAATTTACGATTTGATTGACAACCTGGAGACAACTGAAATTAAGGTTAAACAGTTTTTTAACTTCGAAGAATTATATAAATATTTTTTATTTCCAGCCCTTTTGATTCTTGTTGTAGAAATTCTCATGAAGAGTTTAATCATCAGGAGGCTGCCGTGAAATTTGAATCTAACTGGGCATTTTATCTTTTGTTTATTCTTCCGGTGATAATATTTTTGATTCTATTTGAGTACCGTAAAAAAAGAGCCGGACTGAGGCTTTTTGCAGATGCTGATCTTTTGCCGGCTCTGACTATGCCGATCAAAAAGGGAATAATTTTTTTAAA
>DAOURZ010000213.1 GCA_030627475.1 Deltaproteobacteria bacterium
TGAGCATTATGGAGACCCTTATTTCTGAATCCCCTTAGCGTACTGAAGAATATAATGATGAGTTAACCCGATAGTCATTTTATTTTTTGTCACTCCTCGTCTCATATACAATACAGCCACTTACTTATGAGACAGCGACTGGGAACGAGCAGAAAAATGGAAATTACTATACGGTTTAACCATAAGTTGTTAAAATAATAGTATAATAATTCATTTGGGAAACTTTTGATATAACCAAAAGAAGATATAAAAACAACTTATAATTTTATTTCCTGGTGAGGATATAATGATAAACATAACTTTTCCGGATGGAAGTATAAAAAAATTTGAGAACGCGCCAACCGGCCTGGATGCAGCAATGAGTATTTCAGAAGGTTTGGCAAGGAATTCGATTGCTGTTGAAGTTGATGGCAGGCTGCTTGATTTGAGTGAACACATTATTCATGATTGTCGGCTGCGCCTTATCACAAATAAAGACAAGGATGCTATAGAAATACTTCGCCACAGTGCCGCCCACGTCATGGCGCAGGCAATCTTGCATCTTTATCCAAAGGCTAAGCTGACTATCGGACCTGTTGTTGAAGATGGATTTTACTACGATATTGATATGGAGCCGATTTCAAAAGACGATTTCCCTGAAATTGAAAAAGAAATAAAACGAATAATAAAGGCAAAAACTCCTTTTAAACGCAAAATGGTTTCAAAATCCGAAGCACTCGAATTTTACAAAAACGAGCCATACAAACTCGAAATGATTTCGGAGCTTGAAGATGGAACAATATCTTTCTACGAACAGGGAGATTTTACGGATTTATGCCGCGGCCCGCATCTTCCCCATGCCGGATTTATAAAAGCAATAAAATTAATGAAGGTTTCGGGTGCTTACTGGCGAGCTGATCAGACAAAAGCTCAGTTGCAGAGAATTTATGGCACAGCCTTTTTTGACAAGAAAGAACTTAAAACTCACCTGAATTTTCTTGAAGAGGCCAGAAAAAGAAATCACAAAAAAATTGGTGCGGCTCTTGATCTTTTCAGCTTTCACGAAGAAGCACAGGGAATGCCTTTTTTTCACCCAAAAGGGATGAATATCTGGAATGCGCTTTTGGATTACTGGAGATGGGAACACAGAAAAGCAGGCTATGTTGAAACAAAAACACCGATTATGCTTAACCGTTCTCTATGGGAAAAAAGCGGACACTGGGATAATTATCGGGAGAATATGTACACCTCTGTTATTGATGAGGTTGAGTATGCAATAAAGCCAATGAACTGTCCCGGCGGGATGCTTCTGTATGGCATGAAACCTCATTCATACAAGGAGTTGCCTGTTCGTTCCGCTGAGATCGGGATTGTACACCGTCACGAACTGAGCGGAGTGCTGAACGGCCTTTTCAGGGTCAGGGCTTTTCATCAGGATGATGCTCATATTTTCATGACCCAGGAACAGATAGAAGATGAAATCGTTGAAGTTCTAAGACTGGTTGAAAAAATTTATTCAACATTCGGGCTTGGTTTTTATCTTGAGCTTTCCACAAGACCTGAAAAGTCAATAGGAACTGACAGCCAGTGGAAACTGACTACAAATGGTTTAAAAGCAGCGCTTGATTCCTACGGCATGGATTATAAAATAAACGAAGGTGATGGTGCATTTTACGGCCCTAAGATAGATATACATATAAAAGATGCGCTTGGCCGTACATGGCAATGCGGAACCGTGCAGCTTGACATGTCTCTGCCTGAAAGATTTGATCTTTCTTATATAGGAAAGGACAATGAAAAACACCGTCCCATTATGATTCATAGAGTAATTTACGGCTCTATTGAAAGGTTTTTCGGGATACTTGTTGAACACTTTGCAGGAAAGTTTCCTTTATGGTTGTCTCCGGTACAGGTAACTATTCTGGCAATTAATGATGAGCTTGTTCCTTACGCAAATTCTGTAAAAACAGAATTTGAAGAACGTGGATTGCGAACAGAAGTTGACAGCAGAACCGAGAGCCTTAACAAAAAAATCCGTGATGCCCAGTTGAACAAAATTCCTCTCATCCTTACAATTGGCGGAAAAGAAAAAGAATCCAACACTCTTTCCGTAAGAACTCCGGACGGCAAAGTCAGATTCAAAGTCACGCATGAAGATTTTTTAAATAAAGTTCTCGCAAATATAAAAGGCAGAAAGCTGGAATTAGATATTTTGTAAAAGTTTCGATATTGGCAGCTATTGTTCAGGTGATAAGATATGACAACAAATAATGCCGGCGTTACTACCCACAGGATAAAATGGTGTGATCTGAAATGTGAGTACGCCGGCTTTGCAAAGCTGGAGGCAATGGATGGAAGTTGTCGGACTTTTCAGTCTTTATGGTGCAACAAACTGAAAAAACATGTTACAAAAAATTCGCCATGTGAAATATTATTCGGGAAGAGAAGGCCGACTACCGGGTGGTGACATGAAATTATCAAGCGGGAAAAAATATATATATTACTGGCTTCCTTTACTTATTTACTGTCTTTTGATTTTTATTCAGTCTTCTTATCCTTCCCCTGAAAATATCCAAAGACTGAACCTGCCTTATATTGACAAGCTCATACATTTTGCAGTTTATGCCATCCTTGGAATGCTCTTTTTTATGATATTCAGAACACAACGATTCAAAAAAAATATAAATATTGTGATAGCGCTCAGTATATTATCATCATCTCTTTATGGCATGAGTGATGAAATTCACCAGTATTTTGTGCCATACAGAGATGCCGATATAATGGATTTTTTTGCAGATGTGATGGGCAGTATTTGCGGAGTATATATTTTCAAATTCATTAAAAAATAAATCACCCGCTACGGTCAAAACACTATCCCTGCATATCCTACAAAACTATTGCTCGGCCTTTTATCATAACTTGTCGCATAAACTATGGCATCTGCGTGATCGGAGCCAAGCTGCTTTGCAACGGCAATTGCTGTTGCTGCGGCTCCGGAGCAGCAGGCATTCCGGTACTTCAAGGCTTCGCTCATAACTCTGCCCGGATCCATTTCGAGCATAATATCAATTATTTTTTTATCATTAACATCACGTACCCAGTCAAGCGCTGAACAACCGATTCCTTCGGGCATAAAACCATAGTTCAAACCATAATGTGTAAGATCAGTTGATCCAATGACTTTTATATGCAAGCCCAGCCCGGTTGAAATATCTGCGACCGCTCTTCCTATCTCAAGGGATTCTTTTACAGGAGGTACACCTACAGGTACAATTTTAACATCGCCAAACAAATATTTTATAAAAGGAAGCTGAAGTTCTATTGTATTATCTTCTGTAAAATATTCCGTGGTTTCGACATTGAAGTTGAATTTTTCAACAAGTTTTCCTGCAAGTTCTTCTTCTATCTCAATATTACCAAATGGAGTTTCCCATGCCCCTTCTTTCATGATATAGCAGGGATGTTCAGGCCCCAGATGCATTCCAAAAATTACAAAAACATCGGGCACATCTCCTTTTTTAAGGTAATTTATTACATTGCAGGCAATGCTGCCTGAAAAATACCATCCGGCATGGGGTACAATTCCTCCTGTTAACTTGTTTTTTGAGGAAGGCCTGACAGTAGCATCATTAAGAAAATTATTTATTTCTCTCTCGCATTCTGAAGCACCGGCTGGATACCAGCTTCCCGCAAGCATAGCTTTTCTGACTTTCATATATTTCCCCCCCTTCTTTTTATAATTAGAAACGTGGAATTAA
>DAOURZ010000337.1 GCA_030627475.1 Deltaproteobacteria bacterium
AAGCATAACGATAGAGCTCACCGGCACCAGAAGCCAATGAGGACTTGGCAAAAGCGACGTTTTGCTCTGAAATGGCAGATGCGAAAAACGCGCCGGCTTCTGGTGTCGGGTGAAGCGCCTGGTTCGGCATTTTACTCTAATCTATGCTTCCAGTAGTCTGGATTCCTGTGTAGATGCATGACTGCAAGTATGAAAATTCCTTTAGGCTCTTCGGTGTACAGAACTCCATATGGAAATCTTCTTGTTTGACATCTCCTGACTTCTTCTTCCAAGATCACCCAAGCTTTTGGACAAGCAACGATTTGCTTAATAGTTGAATACACCTCAACCGCGAAATCGTATCCCAATCCCTCGGCACAGCTTTCGTAGTAGTTAATAGCGTGTTTAAACTCTGCTTCTGCTTCGGAATGAAATGCGTAATTCATGAAGCGAAACGCTCCCAAATCTTGCCAAACACTTCTTCTCCCGGGATAGCTTTGACCTTACCAGAACGTAGCTCTGAAAGACGTCGTTTTGCAACGGCCGCCCACTTACGATCAATATCAAATGCTGGCGGATTTAGACTCTTAAGAATGGAGTCAACGACAATCGCTCTTTCCTCAACTGGAAGGGAAATCGCTTCTGAAATTAAATCTTTCGTTTTCAAATTAGTACGTCTCCATGTTTTGTTTTAATGCATAGATAGTTCAAATCATGTTGTTTGATCGGTACAACGACGACTTTTCTCACTGCCGAACGAAATGCTCACCAGTGAGGGCCGTACTTTGCCCCGAATCCGGTGAAGCAAAAGGTTCGGTAATCATTTTAATGATTAAATTCAACAACCTCCCACTTTTTCGGCGATACACGTTCTCTTGTTGTATATGGCTTTAGATCAACGTTTTGATAGTCAATGAATATGCTCAAATTTCTGTTTGCATATTGAGGGTTTAAATGAGCTGTAAAGAACGTACCGATTGCCCTACCTTTATGAAAACTTTCAACGTCTAATTCTATTGTTACACCTGGATTTATTGTTGCGATCATGTCACCGAATTTTATTTCTATTGATTCCTCTGAACTTACTATTACCGGCTGCACCTTCACATTTAGGGCAGGACCATGACCTAAATTTTTAAGGAAAAACTTTCTGTCTTTGAGTTCAATAATTACGAATGGCCTGAATTGGATTTCAGTCTGTTTCTGGGTCTCTTGTCTTAATAATTGTGTCTCAATTGTATACCAGATAACTACTGCGCCAGTTATGATTACGGCAATTGTTTGAGCGGCCATCCAGTCCTTTGCGAATAGGGAAAATAAAAGAACTATTGCAAAATAAATTGCAATCACCGGCCAAAATTTATTTTTATGTTCTCTTTTTTCCATAGTCTATAAAACCGAACGTAAAACTGAGTGGCTGGGCAACGATAACAGAAAAACTATGATAAAAACTACCGGTTAAATACTGCTTTTCAAAAAGCGGCTTGATCTGCCGGTAGTCCCTACAAAACAGTGCAGGTCAATAATTTCAATAAGTTACATGTCACAGCTTCTGGTAGCACGTGGCGTAAAATCAGGTGTTTACAAAGCAAGACAGGGCGGTATTTCCAAACCTGCATTGCTTTGTAGGGACTACCGATCTGCCCAGTCCATCTCGCATAGTTCGGCACAACCGTTCATTTCTTTTTAAATTGCGAGTTAAGTTTTTGATATTTCCTTGGCATATTCCCATTACGCATACTTCTGGGTAGTAGCCGCTTGGGATTCCACCATAGTTTGTTATTGAAAAGACCTATTTTGCCATCATGATACTTTTTATGATGTTCCTCACAGATCCAAATCACATCGTTGGGCATTGAATAATCTTCATGATGCGCAATCACATCATGTTTGCCACAAAGGGCACATGGCTGCTTTTGTATTACGCCTTTTTTTAATAAATCATTGGTCTTGCGCCGCGTCTTTTTTCTGAGCACAGATAACGGGTCTTTAAATTCTTTATATTTTCGCAACTTCCACTTCGATAAAAATGCTGAGACATCACCAATGCTCTCGGATTCCATTTTTGTGGCACATTTTTTTGAGCAATAATGTTCACTTTTATGATGCAACAGATTTCCACAGGCAATGCATTTTACTGGTTTTCCGTCCCGCACGATAGGATTAAATCCTGACTTCATATCTCCTTATTTTATTATCGCCGAACGTAAAGCTCACCGGCACCAGAAGCCAATGATGACTTGGCAAAAGCAAGGTTTTTCTCTGAAATGGCAGATGCAAAAAACGCGCGGGCTTTTGGTGCCAGGTGTAGCGTCTGGTTATGCCAATTTTTGATATTTCTACTCACCAATATTTTTTAATAATTCTGCCTTCTTCCGCTCAAAGGATG
>DAOURZ010000235.1 GCA_030627475.1 Deltaproteobacteria bacterium
AATTAAAGGGAGCTTTTTCATTTGTCTCGCTTACAAGCAAAGGAGAAGTAATAGGCATCAAGGATCCAAACGGATTCAGGCCGCTGTGTCTCGGGAAACTAAACGGGCATTATGTACTTGCTTCAGAAACATGCGCTCTGGATCTTATTCAAGCTGAATTTGTGCGTGAACTCGACCCCGGTGAAATCGTAATCATAAGCAAAGACGGCATAAAAAGCATTAAAGCGCCGGATATACCAAAGCGATCATTCTGTATTTTTGAGTTCATTTATTTTGCAAGACCGGACAGTATAATATTCGGACGAAATGTTTATCTGATGAGAAAAGCGCACGGAAGATGTTTAGCGAAAGAAGCTCCTGTTGATGCCGACCTTGTGATGCCGTTTCCCGACTCAGGTACATATTCAGCCTTAGGGTATTCGGAAGAATCGGGAATTCCTTTTGAGATGGCCATGATACGAAACCACTATGTAGGAAGAACTTTTATCCAGCCGACCCAGAGCATGCGCGATTTCGGAGTAAGAATAAAGCTCAATCCCATAAAAGAACTTCTGAAAGGAAAAGATATTATAATAATTGAAGACTCTATAATAAGGGGAACCACAGTTAAAACAAGAGTCAAAGCATTGCGCGAACTCGGTGTAAAACGTATACATATGCGTGTAAGCTGCCCTCCCCATTGCTTTCCATGCCATTATGGAATTGATTTTTCAACGAGAGGTGAGCTGATTGCCTCAAATAAGTCAAATGAAGAGCTTAAAAGCTTTCTCGGCCTGGATAGCCTTAACTACCTCAGTCTGGAAGGCCTTTTAAATTCAACAGGCTTTCCTGATCCTGAAGACAACTTCTGCAAGGCATGTTTTGATGGATGCTATCCTGTAGAATTCGATACAAAGCTCTCTAAAAATTGCCTTGAAAAAAAATAGAATTCAGGTTCCTTTAGACAAAATTTCAGGCAAACTTTAAACTCAGTGCCAAAATTACCTCCCCCATAACACTGCGGGCTTATTGCTCATCTGATTTTCACAATATAAACTAATCAACCATCAAGGAAATTGTAAAAATGTGTGCCATGAAACGGATAGAAGACGTTACCCTGCTTTATGAAATCAGCAAAACCCTAAATGAGCACCTGGAGCTTAAAAAATCTTTATATAAAGTTTTAGATATTTTGTCCGATTCAATGGATATGATCCGTGGAACCATTACTATTCTAAATCCTCTGCGTAACGAGATAAACATAGAAGTTGCTCACGGCCTTTCCGTGACCGCTATGCAAAATGGAAAATATAAAGTGGGCGAGGGCATCACAGGCAAGGTAATTGAAACCGGCAAAGCCGTAGCAATACCCAAAATAAGCGAAGAACCTCTCTTCCTGAACCGTACCGCTTCCAGAAAGTCAAAACATGGTAATGAATTTTCGTTTATATGCGTACCGGTAACAAAAGGAAATCAAACTATAGGAGCTATAAGCTTCGACAAGGTTTATAACGAAAATTACTCTTTAAAGGAAGGTAAAAAACTCATTTCTGTGATAGCAACGATGATTGCAAGACATGTAGTTAATCTGGAAACAATCCATTTTGAAAAGGAACAACTCAGACAAGAAAATAGAAAACTTAGAAACGAGCTGAAAAATAAATACCGAATTACTGATATTATCGGAAACAGCAATAAGATGAGAGAAGTCTTTCAGATGATCTCTCAGGTTTGTAAAAGTAATGCTACGATTCTGATTAGAGGAGAAAGCGGAACCGGCAAAGAGCTTGTAGCAAACTCTGTTCATTATAACAGCAATAGATATAAAAATCCATTTGTTAAAATAAACTGTGCGGCACTTCCCTCAAACCTTATAGAAAGTGAGATTTTCGGGCATGAAAAAGGAGCCTTTACCGGCGCTATTAAACAAAAGCTGGGCAAATTCGAGCTGGCGAATAAAGGAACAATGTTTCTGGATGAAATAGGCTCTATAGGTCTTGATGTTCAGGTAAAGCTCCTGCGTATATTACAGGAAAAAGAATTTGAACGAGTTGGGGGATATAAAACCATAAAATCTGATGTACGCATAATAGCTGCTACCAATAAAAACCTGGAAAAGGCTATAGAACAAGAGGCTTTCAGGGATGATCTTTATTATCGACTTAACGTTTTTCCAATTTACATACCTCCTTTAAGGGAGCGCAAAACAGACATTTTGCTTTTGATCGATCACTTTCTTGAAAAATATGTAAAAGAAAATAACAAAGATATCAAAAGATTTTCCACACCTGCTATTGACATGCTTATGGATTATCACTGGCCTGGAAATGTCAGGGAGCTTGAAAACTGCATCGAACGAGCTGTGCTTTTATGCGAAGAGGGAGTAATACATAGTTATTATCTTCCTCCGACTCTGCAAACCGGAACAGAATCAGACACCCTGCCGGTTCTGTCTCTTGAAGATGCTGTCGCAAGTCTGGAAAAAGATATGATAATTGATGCCCTTAAAAATGCTAAGGGGAATAGCGCGATGGCAGCAAAAATACTAAATACAACTCCCCGTAAATTCAGCTATAAGGCACTGAGGTATGGCATTGACTATCATAAATTCCGATAAAATATAACTTCATCAATAACCTCATAAAAAGTTTTCGTGCCGAACAATCTCTCCTTCTATAAGGTAGATTACTTCTTCTGCGATATTCGTGCCATGATCCGCTATTCTTTCTAAGTGGCGTGAGATTAAGAGCAGGTTGATTAAATATCCCACACGATCCGGATATTCTCCTATTGCCTGCTTAATCGTGTCATATGCCTCTCTCAGCATCTCATCTACTTCATCATCAAGAGTACAGACCTTAAGTGCAAGATCAATGTCCAGATTAACAAACGCATCAAGGCTTTTTTTAAGCATGTATTCGGCTTTTCCAGCCATTAGAGAATAATCGAAAGAAATATCAAGTTTTTCCCGTTTGGCAATAATACTAACCCGCCTTGCTATATTTACTGCTTCATCAGCAATTCTTTCCAAATCATTATTTATCTTTATTACCGCGGCAATAAATCTCAGATCAATAGCAACGGGCTGATACAAGGCCAAAATTTTCAGGCATTCTTCTTCTATTTCTACTTCCATCTCGTCTATTTCATGGTCTGACTTTATTATCTTGTTGGCAACATCAGCATCTCTTGTCTCTAAAGCCTTTATTACCGTGTGAACACGTTCCTCAACCATAGCGCCAAGTGAAAGAATTCTTTTTTTTATTTTTTCCAGTTCTCTTTGAAAATGTATGGTCATAATAATTTCCCCGTTTGTTACCCGAACCTTCCGGTGATGTAATCTTCTGTTTGCTTAAGTTTCGGCCTTGTAAAAATGGTATTGGTTTCACCTGTTTCAATAAGTTCTCCCAGATAGAAAAAGGCTGTTAT
>DAOURZ010000028.1 GCA_030627475.1 Deltaproteobacteria bacterium
GACACGTGAGACAGATTTTTCCGAACGGATGTATGTGTACAATTACAGAACCTATGATAGATATCGAAGGCCTGTGGCAAGCCTGGCGGTTTTGACGGATGAGAGCGTTTCATGGCGACCTGACCGATTTGGCTATGAAATATGGGGATGTGAAGTAAGTTTGCGTTTTCCTGTGGTGAAGATTCTTGATTACAATAAAAGGGAAGAGAATCTTTTGCAAGATAAAAACCCTTTTGCTATAGTAGTTCTATCTCAGCTAAAAGCAATGGAAACCCGAAGCGATCCGGAAGCGAGAATCAGGTGGAAGTTCGATCTGGTAAAACGGCTTTATCAAAAAGGATACTGCAAAAAGGATGTGATTCAGCTTTTTTCATTTATTGACTGGGTCATGTCTCTTCCGCAAAAACTTTCCAGGCGTTTTTGGGACAACCTTATCTCTTTTGAGGAGGAATATAAGATGCCATACGTAACGAGTGTAGAAAGAATTGGAATAGAGAAAGGAATAGAGAAAGGAATGCTTTCTGAGGCAAGGGAAATGGTTCTCGAAGCCCTTGATATCAGGTTTAGCAGTAATGTTCCAGGAGATGTACATAAAAAAATAAACGCATTGAACAACAGAATATTGCTTAAAAAGCTCCATAGATCAGCTATTCAGAGTAAAGACATTGATGGGTTCAGGAAAATAATTCAGGAAATACCCCCTGAGCAAATGCAATAATCCAGGGGAAACCATAAGGGTTTTCATTCTTCACGCTTTTAAGTTTTGGATCCACAGATTTAGCAGATTGAAGAAATGTCTTAACAGGGTCTGACCCTGGTAAGGGGAAAAATCCATAGAATTCAGAGAACTTAATTCACATAGGTCGCGGTAAGTGAAATTTGTGGGTGTATGGGATACGGTGGGTGCCATGGGCATACCTGTATCATTCTTGAAGGGTATAAATGTGTCAAGTCTGCCTTTGACCCTTAGTCTGCAGGTTACTCCAGTACTATAGTTCCTAACTGCAAGGCGCAGACTTTTGAAAAGAATTAACCACCCGCTTCGCTTAAGACGCTTGCTAAGGAAATAGGATAGAGGAAAGAGATGAATGGCGGTGTGCCTTATTGAGATTCTCTGTTAAGAATATCGTGAGTTCCGATTGCCCGAAAAATTAATTCGTTTTCAAGAAATTCAAAGGTGAAGCGATATTTCATGGTAATTGATCCCTCCCATCGATTTTTTGTTCCTTGTATCCGCTTTACCCTGAGGGAAGGATGATATATGTCTTTCAAAAAAAGTTGCAGCTTTTGATCAAAGCTTTTTTGAATTTCTTTGGGCAAATTATTATATTCTTTTTTAAACCGTTTGCTGAACTGATAGGTTGTTACTTTTTCAACCATTTTAATCCTTCTTCCGCAGACTCGAATTTGGCGGAAAGCTGATCTTTTTCGATTTCCTCATCAACATCAGTTTCCATTTTTTGCCATTCTTTTGTCCAATACCATCCCTGCGAAGGGTCAATAAGTTTTCTGGGCTTCAAGACAATCTGACTTTTTTCAACATCCACTTCAACATAGTCGCCTTTTTCGATCCCGAGAGTAATCATAATCTTCTTAGGTATACGAATTTGCCCCTGAGGGCTTATTTTCATTATTGTTGACGTTGCCATAGCTCCTCCTTTAAACAATTAAACTTTTAAACTATTTTAGATGTTATTTTCTTTCCAGTCAAGCGAAATCCAGAAACGATACGATAACCTTTTTTAATGTTCTTGGCGTTGGGAAAAACAACGGTAAAATCTTGAATAGTCAATAGACGTTGTATGTAGGCCAGCAATTCCCGACACAAGGCATTCATAAACAGATATTTTCATTAACATCCGAATTGCCAGTTAACTTATACCTAAATTGAGCGGTTTTCAGCATCTATGAGAGATATAGTGGACCCCAAAAATGAGACAGTGTGTTAAGGTGTGTTTCCAAGAAAAAGGAGGCACAAAATGAGCAGAAAGAAACACAGCAAGGAATTGAAGGCAAGAATTGCCCTTGATGCAATAAAGGGTCAGAAAACAATGTCTGAATTGGCTTCAGAATATGGGGTTCATAGCAATCAAATAGGTAAATGGAAAAAGCAGTTGCTTGAGTCAGCCCCTGATATTTTTACCAGAGAAAAAGACAAAGAGGCTGAGAAGAAAGAGGTTGAACGAAATCGTTTATAT
Organism: Deltaproteobacteria bacterium; assembly: GCA_030627475.1. Lineage (GTDB taxonomy): Bacteria > Desulfobacterota > Desulfobacteria > Desulfobacterales > ETH-SRB1 > B13-G4. The sequence goes on from DAOURZ010000028.1 coordinate 2,199, forward strand.
AAAAAGGTCGGACAATTGCAGATCGAAGTGGACTGGCTAAAAAAAAGACAGGTTATCTGGGATGAGCGTAGGCGAGAAGATAAAATGCATAGATCCCAAAGATTCAGATCTCAGTATCAGCAGACAGTGCGACTTGCTGGGACTGCCACGGTCATCTTTTTAAAGGCCCAGGGTTTCCACTTTTGAAAGTAATGAGAATTATTGACAAAGAATTTCTCAGGCATCCTTTTTATGGGAGTCGAAAGATGAGAGACTATTTGAACCGCCAGGGTTTTCTTGTAAACCAGCAAACGTGTTCAACGACTGATGCGTTTAATGGGTATTGAATTAGTGGCTCCAAAACCGAATACAAGCAAGCCACGCCGAGAGCATAAGGTGTACCCATATCTCCTGAGGCAATTGTCGATCACAAAGCCTGATCAGGTCTGGTGTTCCGACATTACCTATATTCGGCTGGCGCATGGATTTGTATATCTGACGGCAGTTATGGATTGGGCGAGCCGCTATGTGCTGTCTTGGGAGGTGTCAGTGACAATGGATGACGATTTCTGTGTGAATTGGCTCTGAATAGTGCTTTTCGCAAGCATAACGGGCCTGAGATATTCAATACCGATCAAGGTTCACAATATACCGGTAATGCCTTTACCGGCACACTGAAAGAAAAAGGTATCAAGATCAGCATGGATGGCAAAGGACGCTGTATGGATAATATCTTCATAGAACGTTTATGGCGATCAGTGAAGTACGAAAAGATATTTCTCGAAGAGTTTGAAACAGTAGCGGAATTGATTGCCGGGCTGAAAGAATATTTTGAGTTTTACAACTTTGAACGACCACATCAGTCCTTCTCAGGAAAAACACCTGCTGAGGTATATTGGGGAGAGGAAGTTTTCAAAATGGCAGCATGAACAATACTCATAGTTTTTACAACCATCACGAATTACACGAAAAAATGGGTGCAAATTAGTGGGAACTCGTGGCAAAAAGTTCGGAGTTATTCAGCTGCACTTCCCCAAGTTGTAGCTACGCCAGTTTTGATTTGTTCAAAAGTCCCGCTGTACCGGGAATATAGTAATGTTGTTTTGAATATTGTTATACGCAAATCAATAAAATTGATACATTTTAACCATGTTAGTTTGAATAACGTTATACGGTAATCAAACAATTTGTCTGTTTTGGAGGTAACGTGCGAGGCGGAAGACGTGATGGAGCGGGCCGAAAAAAAACCGGATCATTTGAAATGCGAGCTTATGACTATTCGATTGCCGCAGTGGATGATTTCACAGCTCAAAAAGCAAAGGCGAAATTGGGTATCAATTGGCGAAGAAAGATTTTTTAAATTTGCCGGATGATTACGAAATTGGTAGTTAAAATCAGCCATAATCATCAAAAATTCAAGATGCTCATTAATAAGAAGATCAGTATCCAGGAGTTTATAAATGCAAAAAACCGCTGTATTCCTTATTCTTTTTTTATTTATACCTGCCATACATTGTTATGCTGAACCATCCGGTATTAAAACACATAAAAACCTTGCTCCGGATTTATACGAAATCCTTCACAGGCTGGAAGATAAAACATCTGAAATACGTACACTGAAAACCGAGTTTGTTCAGGAAAAAGAACTCGCTGTATTTAAAGAAAAAATCATACTGAAAGGAATGATATTTCTTCAAAAACCTGAACTGTTTGCCTGGCATATTATAGAGCCTTTAAGCTATTCCATGGTTATAAAAGACGACATTCTATCTCAATGGGATGAAAACACGAAAAAAATTCAGAAAATATCGCTTGCTAAAAATCCTGCATTTCAGGTTGCAATTTCGCAAATGAAAGACTGGTTTTCAGGAAAATACACCTCAATGACAGAAGATTACAACATAATTATACTTAAAAGAAAACCTGTTTCTCTTAAATTTATTCCCGGAAAAAATACAATGGCAAGCAATGTTATTGACAGCGTAACAGTTACTTTCAGGGATGATGAACGTTATATTTACCAGATATATATCAAAGAAAAGAGCGGTGACAGCACACTCCTTACATTTGTTAATACGCAGTTAAATACTCCTCTTGATGAAACCGCCTGGGAGGTTCAACCGCGTGTTAAATGATCATTTTTTTCGTTTATATGGCAGTATTCATCGAAGCAAATGGCTGGTCGCCGTTCTGATCGCAGCTATAATTATCGCATCAGTTATCGGACTCAAATCAGTTAATTTTGATAATAATATTGAGCTGATGCTTCCCGGGAATGATGAAGTTTACCGCAGCATTCGTTTCCTGCGCGAATCCAATCTTTCGGATAAAGTCATCCTTTCTCTTGAACTAAAGTCTTCCGAACATACAACAAAAGATCTTATTGCTGCTGTTAACAAGATAGAAAAATCTCTTGGCCCGCCCCTTGTTACCGAGGTTATAAGCGGCATTCCCGAAAACAATGTAGTGGAAGAAATGCTCGAACTCCTGAAATATGCTCCACAACTTATTGACGAGCCAAATCTATTACTAATTGAAAAACAAATAAATCCTTCAGAAGTAAAAAAAAGCTTAAAAAATAATTACAAGCAATTTTTAACCCCGGCAAGCACACTTGTAATTCCTTTTATTCGATCCGATCCACTTGGAATATATTCAAATATTTTACGTTCGCTGCAAAATATCTATTCTTCTGCCGGTTATGAAGTAACTGTTGAGAATGGTTATTTCATAAGCAAGGATAGAAAACATGCCATGCTTATTCTTGACACTCCGATAAATCTCACAGATGGATTCGGCTCCCGGAAGTTGATATCATATTTAAATGATCGTCTGAATATCCTGCCGGACTTTATTTCAGCAGATATCATTGCCGGACATCTTCACACAGTCAGTAATGAAGATGTAATAAAACGCGACATCCGGTTGACGCTGATGATTGCCTCAGCAGCATTTCTTCTATTATTCATACTCGTTTTCAGAGACCTGGGTGCAATTATAATTTTTCTAATACCACTTGCCTCTGTTATTGTTTCCATCAATATATCAAACTTGATACTTAACAAGCTGTCTTATTTTATTATCGGAATGGGGGCAGTTATTGCAGGAATTGCTGTTGATTATGGAATTCACGTTTATACAGCACTGCGGACTGGAGATAACGGACAGGAAGCAATTAACAGCATTGCAAAACCATTGATAATTGGCGCATTAACAACCATAAGCGTTTTTGCCTCATTTTTCTTCTCCAATGTTCAAGGATATCATCAACTCGCATTTTTTTCTATTCTAAGTATTATTTTGTGCCTTGCATTTTCTCTGTTTATTTTGCCGCATTTTGTAATTAAAAAAAAATATAATAAATTCGTCCATACTGTAAAAAAACATGGCGAAAATGTAAATCGGCGCTTCTTAAAAGAACCAAAAACACAAGATATTTTTATAGTATTATGCTGGACAGTTTTTATAATTATCGCTCTGATACTGGCTAAACAAATTTCATTTAACAGCGAAATCAGTCAGTTTGACGGTAGTGAAATAGAAATAATTAAAGCGGAACAAAATTTTAATAGCACATGGGTGAATAAAACCAGTCCGGCAGTTTTTGTTGTGCAAGGGAACAGTTTGGAAGAAGCGCTCAAGGTTAATGAAAAAATTTACAGGGAAGCAAAGACAATGCTTGGAGAAGATAATTTTTCAAGTCTTGCTGCGATTTGGCCATCAAAACAAACACGCAAGACCAATGTTGATAGATGGAAAAAATTCTGGAAACAAGGAAAAGAAAAAAAGCTTAGGGAGCTTATCTCAAGGTATGGAAGTGATTATAATTTTTCCGAAGACGCATTTTCTCCATTTTTTGATAATTTGTATGCGTGTACGATTGTTGAAGATGAACCGAAAAGAATTAAAATTTATAACAGGCTGAAGGAACGTTTTGTAATGGATAAGAATGACCGCTTGCAAGTTATGTCTTTCTTTCCTGATGAAGATAAATATGTAAATGCTATGTCAACGATATCCGGTCATTATCCAGGAACATTTTTGGTCTCCAGAAAAGTTCTTTCACGAATGCTGTCTGACTCTGTGTCTTCAGAAATAATTTTATTATCGGGAATCGCTGCTATAATGATACCTTTGTTAACCTGTTTGTTGTTAAAAAATATAAAAATGACAGTTCTTGCCCTGATTCCGGTTATAACAGGCACAGCAGCAGTTATAGGAATTATTCCGGTTTTTGGTTTATCTCTAAATGCGCCCAGCCTCATTGCAACTATGGTTGTTTTAGGTCTCTGCATTGACTATGGAATCTTCATGGTTTATACATGCTCACGCAACCTGAAAACAGGAACACGCATGGCTGTATCTCTTTCGGCAATTACGACACTCATAGGCGCAGGAGTATTGTTATTTGCTAACCATCCGGTATTATTTTCAATCGGAGCTACGATAGTCTCCGGTGTTTTATTTGGATATATTTCTTCAATAATTGTTATTCCATCATTTTACAGATTATGGATAGAAAATACAAATCAGGGAAATTTGGGCATAAATCCCAATCATTAATATTAAAGTATATAGCGTCAGGGCTGTTTGTCCTTTGCTTAACCTGCTGCGTCAGTATCCCTTTTCAAAAAACAGCGCTTGTGCCTGTTGAGTTATTCGATCCGGCAGAAGTGCGTCAACACTTTGCCGATTCCCTGCCGTCTGCATTCCAGCTCGTAAATACTATTGAATTTATGTACAAACGACATTCCATTCCATCTGCTATCGGTTATATTGATGCAGACATTAAAAATAAATCTTTTACGGTAGCTGGAATAAATCCAATAGGAGGCTACACTCTTTTTGAATTGTCAATGGAGCAAGATAGAGTTGATTGCAGGTTTGCGATTGAAGAGTTTGCACGTCACGGCGATTTTGCAAGCGCGGTGGCCGACAATATCAAAAAAGCTTATTTTGACCGCATACCCGCGGCAAACGCTAATATTGTAAAAAAAAAATATACAATCATTTTCAGACAGCCGGAAATATCAGGCACCATGGAATATGTCTTTGCCGGCGCTGATAAAGTGCTGATCGAAAAAAACTATTATGAAAATAACAGAAAAGTCTGGAGTGTTTTTTATTATGAATATCAGAAAGTGAATGAAAAACTTTATCCTGCCGGTATTATTATTAAACATTATCAATATAAATATAATCTTGTGATTCGAATATTGGAGATCCGGGCATGAATATAATTATGCAGGAGATCAAACAGTATCTGTCTGATATAACCGAAAAAGACAGCAATAATGTATCTGCCCGTTTTCTTTTTCCTGAAGAGTTTACAGGTTTTCAGGGGCATTTTCCTGAAAACCCCGTTCTGCCGGGTTTTTGTAAAATACAGGCTGTTTTAGTCATTTTACAAAAATGGCGTAAAAAAAATGTAAAATTAAAAGAAATTGTTCTGGCAAAGTTTTTTGCACCGGTTTCCTGCGGAGAAGAATTAATTTTTGAGTGCACGGAGACAAAAAGAGATAACGAAGAATCCAGGATACGCGCTTATGTAACCAGTAAAGGGGAAAAAGTAGCAACACTGGATTTAAAAATCACCTTTAACGGTTGACCAAAACGGCTACCAACGTAAGGCGGGACAGCTTGTTAATTTTTTAAAATCTTCGTTATAGCGCTACTTTTGTTCATTTTGTTTATAGTTGTCTTGATCGTTCTGCCAGGATGAGGGCATAAACCTAAAGCTGAATATATTTTCTGTTGTCCTGGCTCAGGCCTTGTGGTTTTTCTTACATGTACAACCGCATCATCTCGACACTGCATAGAAATTGTTATTCGATTTTGACCTGTCAGTTGTTTTCTTAAATCAGACCAGCTACTGTTTATACCGGTCTTTTTTAATTGATAACGGATACTGTGAACTAAATGGTAGGCCAAAACACTGATAAAAAGATGTGCTGTTACCCGTTTTGTAATTTGATGAACAACCGGCCGCATACCAGGCTCGGATTTCAGTGATCTAAATACTGCCTCCAGATCGGTCAGCATTGTATATATACGCCATAGAGCGGCTTCATCCAGTTCCGTGTGGGTTGTTCTGATACAATATACTCCGGGCAGACTATCTTTTGTATTTGTAATAGGTTGGCGTGTCCAAAGTATCTTGACAGCATTCCCGCTTTTTTCATCTTTAGAAACTTCTATCTTATAATGCTTTGCGGCTTTGGAATATTGCTGTTTTAAACGGCCTATTTTTTCCAGAACCTTATCGTATTTTTTTAAACATCCTTTTTTATGCAGACCTGACTCAAGCTTGCTGATAGCCCCTTCAAAGGGTACAGTAAAACGATCATTAATGGCCTGTTCTTTTAATTCATCTTCATTAAACTCCCGATGACGCTTTCGGCTTACTACAATATAAGGATAACTGTTTTTCTTGAGCCATTTAATATTATCTTCAGTAGCAATTTCTGCATCTATTACTATAGTAGCTTTTAATGATTCAAACAGATTCCGGGACAAATTTTTTATTTCCAACTCCTTAATCATTTTTACCAATGTTGACGGATCTCTTACGTTTCCCTCACATATTTTGCTGCGACTGGGAAAGCCACTGCTGTCCAGCACCAAGGCCAGAGTTACCAAAGAACAATCGGAACGTTTCTCTTTGGAATGCCCACATTTACCCAGCTCATTTGCTTTACTGCTACCTTCAAAACAGGTGTTGGTTAGATCATAAAGAGTTATTGTCTCTTGAAATCCAAACAAATTCTTTTCTTGTAAGTATAGATGATTTTCTATAGCTTCCTTATTATTGAGAAGCTGATCAGATATTTTATACATTTTGTACAGATTGATCTTATTGAAATCATAACCAATTAATTCTCCCAGTCCTGAAACATTCCTGAGCCAGTAATGCGTTGCCAGTTCGCTGCCCGGTTGGCACATACGGCCTATTATTGTACCGGTTGCTACCGCAAGCTGTGGGCCATTGAATCCCAAGGCTTTGAGTTTTTCACCAAGTTTTAAAAAATCAAACGCCTCCAGCGCCACCTGTTCACAGCTTACACTGCGCGGTCTGAGCATTTCCAGACTATCTATCTCTACCTCACGGTAGTCCGGCTGATCATCATCAGCTTTATTTTTCTGCTTAGAATGAATAATTTTAGCTGCATAATTTTGAGCAAGTTTCTCTATTTCTTCAGGAATTTTTAAAAAATTTTGCTGGCCACTAATAATCTCCTGAATCCGCGAAGATAGTTCCGGCCATTGATCCCGCGGTAGAGAAAAACTTGTGCCAAGATTGAGTAATGTGAGCTGGCTGACTCCTTTTGCAGTTCGTTCGGATTGAACCAATCTATAGGTATAATATTGATTGCCGTCTTTTCGACTTTTTATTGAGGTTCTTCTAATATACATGGGGCCTAATATAGGCACATGTATATTGTTGGTCAAGTATTTTCTTTATTTTATGGCACTACATTAAGAAATTGTGCAAACTCGTTTCGTAATACCTAAGTTGAGCGATTTTTTGCGAAGATATGTGCTGAGATCTTGATGCATAAGGATTTGCAAAAACCGCAGGCATACCCGTGGATATGTCGAGGATTTTTGCGAAACCTTTATGCGC
>DAOURZ010000289.1 GCA_030627475.1 Deltaproteobacteria bacterium
GCAATCCATAAATGTTGCCTCCATTATTCGATAATTAGACAAAGACCACTTCAACCCTATTGAGATATAAAAAAAGCTCATCCGCCTGTTTCTTTATTTCATCAGAATCAGCGGCCTTTGCCGCTTCCTCAATGAATTTGCCTATCTTTGAGATCTCATCAAATCCATACCCCCCGCCGGATCCCTTCATGCTGTGTCCCAAAACGCGAATCGTTTCAAAATCATTCTTTTCTGCGGCATTTTGTATGGTTAGTATATCCTTGCGCCTGTTTTCCATAAATCCAGGCACAAGATCCTCAAGATCACTATCCACACTGACAACGATCTTTTCAATTTTGTTCACCTCACTTTCTTTTGTCATGATTTCTTCCTTCGCAGATGTGGAGGCATATTTTTGGATGGTTTCAAGAAGCGTTTTCTTTTTTATCGGTTTGGTAATATAATCATCCATCCCATGTTTAAGGCATTTTTCCCTGTAGCCCTTTATGGCATGGGCAGTAAGGGCGATAATGGGGACACGGCCTTTGCCGTTCGCCTTTTCCATGGCTCTGATTTTTTCCGTCGCAGTAAAACCGTCCAGCACAGGCATTTCAATGTCCATCAATATAAGGTCATAAGGAAATTTCTCAGCGGTTTCTACTGCCTGTTGACCGTTTTCAGCAAGATCGGCCGAATATCCTCCTTTTGCCATAAAAAGTATTGCCAGCTTCTGATTGTCGGGGTTGTCTTCAACCAGCAATATCTTCTGATCTTTTTTTACATATTGGTTATCTTTTAATTCCTTAACATCACCGCCGGTTTTCTTCTCTTCTTTTAATTTCAGGCGAAGGGCTTTCATCAGGGCATCAAGGAGTTTTGATTGTTTAACCGGCTTGGACAATGATATGCTGATGCCGAGTTCTTTCATTAGATCGGATTTTATGACGCCAATGGAAGAGAGTAGCATGATTTTGACGGCATCCGGATCATGATTACTCCTGATGGCCCGCGCTGTTTCCACTCCATCCATGTCAGGCATCTGATAGTCAAGAATTACCAGGTCAAAATGAGCAGAATGTTCTTTTAGAAGCGATATGGCATGACTGCCGCTGGAGACTACCTTTACCTGAAAATTCCATGCTGTAAGCATTCTTTGGAGAATAAAACGATTAGTTTCGTTATCGTCCACAACCAGTACTGATATATTTTTGAATTCAGGATAATAAAATTCGTCTTCGGTTTCTTTTTTTTCTTCCGCAGCACGAACCATATCCAGGGTAAAATAAAAACTGCTGCCCACATGCTCTTCACTTTCAATCATGATCTTGCCGCCCATCAATCGTACCAGAGCCTGCGATATGGTCAGGCCAAGACCTGTTCCCCCATACTGCCGGGTCGTAGAGCTGTCAGCCTGCAAAAATCTTTCAAAAATTTTGGACTGATTTTCCCTGGAAATTCCGATTCCTGTATCAGATACAACAAAGCGGATTGTTATTTTTTTATTGCTGTTATCCGATTTTTCAATCTCAACCTTAATGAGTATTTCTCCTTTTTTGGTAAACTTAACGGCATTTCCTGCAAGATTTATCAAGATCTGGCGCAAACGATTCGGATCACCCATAATCATATGGGGTATCCCCGGCTCTACATTGGGTATAATCTCCACTTCCTTGCCGCTTGCGCGAACAGCTATCATTTCAGCTACATTTTCCACCAGATCTATCAGATCAAAAGAAATATCCTCAATCTCCAACTGTCCTGCCTCAATTTTTGAAAAATCAAGAATATCATTAATCAGACCAAGCAATGCTTCTGAATTGAATTGAACGCGGCTCAGGAAATCTCTTTGTTCTTCTGTCAGTTCCGTTTCGAGACACAATTCAGTCATGCCGATAATGGCATTCATCGGGGTGCGGATTTCATGGCTCATACTGGCCAGAAACTCGCTTTTTGCCTGGTTTGCGGCTTCGGCACCTTCTTTGGCCTTGTGCAATTCCGCCTCGTCCCGCCTTTGATCAATCATTTTTCCTAATTGCTCTGCTATGGCCTTTATTAGACTTCTCTCCTCCTTCAGGAAAGGTCCGTAGTAGCTTTCAGGCATTTCTTCTAAATAGCAGACTTCCAAAGAACCGATTTGTTTGCCATGTATAACGATATTGCTGGCCTGCTTCCAGACGGTTTCTCTGAAATTTTCCGTTTTAAATTCCTGACCCTCCACGATGACTCGCGCACAAGTTATTTCCGAATGTTGCCAGGAGGGGGGAATGAGATTAACCGCACCCTGGAGTATTTCTTCCAGCGAAAGGTCTGACTGCTCTATAAGGCTGGAAATGCCATAGAGGCAATTTAATTCCTTGACCCGTTCGTCAAGATCATATTTTTTTTGCCTCAGGTCATTTTCAACCTGTATACGAACGGCAACTTCTCTATTAGCCCTGTTTATTTCTTCCAGTCCTTGAACAGAAATGCCCAATAAAGGCATAATATAACTGACGATGTTGGCCCAGTGGGCCACATAAAAGAAAATATCAAAAAGTTGTTTGGAGAATGACATGTATATCTGACCGCCGATATTGAGCAGAATACAGGCCAGAAGCATCCCCGAAAAGATATCTTTGTGTATTAGATATCGTTTCCAAACCAGAAAAAAAGCGACAATGAATAAAATGGCCGAAAACAGATCAACCGGTCTTGATATAATATTTTCAGGAAGTATGAATTTGGGCAGGGGAAGGGTA
>DAOURZ010000192.1 GCA_030627475.1 Deltaproteobacteria bacterium
ATGATTCATGCCAGGGATGAAGAATCCTGTCGTCAAACAGCGCATAGAATGTCTGAAGCAGCTTCAGTTGATACATACAAGCTTTTATTCAGCCGCAGGGAATTGAAGAAAACATCAATGAAATATTTTCCGGCAGGTTGAAAATTGGGGAAGTTTATTTTTGTGCAAACCTTAAGGAGAAATAAAAAGTGCTGGAATTAAAATCAATCGACCTGAAGAAAGTAAAAACAGAAACACTGACTATACCCGTCTGCGAGGATAAAGATATACATGATGACAAAATAATATCTTCGCTGATAATTAGAGCAAAAAAGCTAAAGGAGTTCAAAGGAGGGCAGGGCGAGGAAGTGATTTTTTATAGTCCTTCCGGAGTTAAAGTCAGCAGAGTGATTTTTATCGGTCTTGGTAAACTGGAAAAATTAAATACAGAATCCTTGCGTGCTTTTGCCGGCAAGGCAGTAAAAAAATGTATTAAGATGAATCTTGCTGAGGTGTTGATTGCTTGCCCTTCGGCAAAGAAAATCAAAATGGAAATGCCGTTACCTTTTGAGGCTATAATTGAAGGCGCTTGTCTTGGCAACTATCTTTTTGATAAATATAAGGATGAAAAAAAACATAGTTTGCTCAAGAAGATTTCTTTTCTCATTAAACCTGATGAGACTGAAGAGTATGGGAAGTTGTTGAAGCAAACAGCTACTATTTGCGAAGGAACCATATTTGCCAGAGATCTGGTCAATACACCTTCTAATGATAAAAAACCGGAACAATTTACAAAATTAATTGCAGAAGCTGCAGAAAAAGAAAATTTGAAAGTTAAAGTATTTGATGAGAAAGAATTGAAAAAAAATAAGTTTGAAGCATTACTTGCGGTAGCTGCAGGCAGTGAGAGCAAGCCGAGAATGATTGTTCTTGAATATAATCCAAAGGGCGCAAAAAAGACGGTTGCCCTTGTTGGTAAAGGAGTTACGTTTGACTCAGGTGGTATAAATTTAAAACCGACAACGGGCCTTGATGGCATGAAGTGTGATATGTCCGGGGCGGCTGCAGTAGCGGCTACTCTTATTACTATATCTAAACTTAAGCTTAAAGTCAGAGTGGTTGGAGTTATTCCTGTGGTTGAAAATATGCCGTCAGGTAATGCTTCACGACCGGGAGACATAGTAAAAAGTTATTCCGGCAAAACCGTAGAGATATTAAATACAGACGCTGAAGGCAGACTTATATTGATTGATGCAATTTCTTATGCAGTCAAGAAATATAAACCGGGTGTCCTTATTGATATTGCAACGCTGACAGGAGCTTGTGTAATTGCACTTGGGGAGAAGATATCAGGTATATTTTCATCTGACGATGAGTTGGCTCAAACTATAATTAAATCAGGCGAAAAAACCCATGAGCTTTGCTGGCATATGCCGCTGCCCGATGATTATAAGGAGGATCTTAAAAGCGATTTTGCTGACATTAAAAACATAGGCAGTTCACGATGGGGCGGTGCAATAACAGCGGCTTTATTCCTGTCTGAGTTTGTCGGAGATACGAAATGGGCCCATATTGATATTGCAGGCCCTTCTTATATAAGGAAGGGAAATGCATACTGCGGAGTTGGGGGTACAGGCGTTGGTGTAAGGTTGTTTTGTGATCTACTTGAAAAGTTGTAATATTTATGCCGAAACACACACATGATTTTGTAAATAATTATGATGAAGAAAATATAGTATTTGGGCTGGATCGTGAAACAGATGAAAAGGCGTTGATTGCATATCTTCAGAAATTTACAGATGATGAAATGATGCAGGTCCTGGTTAAGAGACTAAGCGATGAGGATATTACCGGAATGCTGGATTATGTTCTTGAAGTTTTAAAAAAATACCTTAAAGAAGAAGAATATCATCGAATATTTTTAAAGGATCGGAATCAGGATTCAGGAATCAGGATTTAGGAATTATTTTGCGAGCTATAATATTTGCAAATGGAGTTTTGAATAATAGTCATAATATTCATGATATCATACTTCCTGATGATTTGATCATTGCTGCTGATGGCGGTACGACTCACTGCCGGACGCTGGGTATACAACCTTCCGTTGTTGTAGGAGATCTGGATTCTCTGAATTCTGACTATTTAAAGTCTCTGCAAACATCGGGAACAGAAATTATACTTTATCCGGTCAATAAAGATCAGACCGACCTTGAGCTGGCTATACGAAAAGCTCTCGACCTTGGTTCCGATGAAATTTTTGTACTGGGAGCGCTGGGTGCACGCTGGGATATGACAATTGCCAATTTATTACTTCCGGCGGCACGAGAATTTTCCAAAATTAAAATTCGGTTAATTGATGGAAATCAGGAGATTGTTTTGTTAAGAGGGGAGGGCGAACTCATCTTTAAGGGAAAAAAAGGAGATATACTTTCGCTTATTCCTTTTGGTAATGATGCTTACGGAGTTACTCTTCGAGGTTTGAAATATCCCCTTGAAGCCGATATATTAAAATTCGGTGCTACCCGGGGAATCAGTAATGTATTGATTGATGATACTGCAACCGTATATATAGAAAAAGGATTGCTTCTTTGTATCCATATTCATAAAAATATCTTGTAATCTTTATTAGATTAAGTTAGATATTTTTTCCTTTCAAATAGTGCCTGAACGAACAGGCCGTTTAAACATAATTTTGAGTTTTGAATTTTGAATTTTAAAAAATTAAGGTTTACAGTTATGGGATTACTATCATCATCCGTATCCATTACAAGATACAAGGTAGATGGGGAAATTCAAGACCATCTTATTGAGACGATTATGGAGGGTCTTAATAAAAACTCCATTACAGAAATTGATAATGAACCAACAGAAAAAACAGCAGGATGGGCTTCTTTTGATAACCCGTATCTGTCTGATTTTGAAACTTCATCCTGTGTTATAGGTGAATATTTTGTGTTTTCACTAAGGATCGACAAAAAAAATATTCCCGCAAAAATTATTAAAAAATATTATACCCTTGAGATGTCCAAAAAACTAGCTGAAAGCGGAAGAGAGCATCTGTCACGAAATGAAAAAAAAGAAATAAAGGAACATGTTATAAATGTTCTTAGCCTTCGCATTCCCGCGACTCCGAATATTTATGATATTATCTGGAATTATGAGGAATCCTCGTTATGGTTTCTTTCCAATCAAAAAGCTGCCAACGAAGAACTTGAAACACTTTTTTCAAAATCTTTCAAATTAAAGCTGTTCCGGCTTTTTCCTTATACAATGGCCGAGTTTTCGCCCAGCTTCACAGATAAGGATCGCGACATTTTATCAACTATTTCTCCGACAAAATTTATGGATTAAATTATGTTAGATGTTTCAGTGGCATACGACAGGTACAAATTTCTTGGACATGAATTTTTAACATGGCTCTGGTTTATTATGGATGTTGACCAAAGCAGCATAGTTAAAACAAACAAGGATATGGTTTCACTTGAAATGGATAACCGTATTGTTCTTGAAAACAGCCTTGACGACAGGGTTGAAAATATCAGGATAAAAGGGGATGATGCCGGTCTTGAGGAAGCAAAGATTTCTCTTCAAAAGGGCGGAATTGTCACCGAACTGAATTTTTCTTTTAAAAGCGGTGATCATGAATGGAAATTTAACATTAAAGGTGAAAGTCTTAATATTTCATCATTAAAAGCGCCTGAAACAGGAAAAATTGAAAACAATGACGATATTGAAGGGGCTGTTCTTGAAAAGATATACCTTTATGAAAAAGTTGTTTCACTCGTTGAAAATCTTTACAATCAATTTATTCATTTGAGAATTTCAAACAAATGGGATGATGATATTGTTCTCCGGATCAAAAAATGGATCAAATCCTGAAGTTTCTTTTTCAAACCCGCTGTTTTTCCCAACTATGCATCACAGCTTCAGGCCGCCTTTGTCCGATCTCAAATCCCAAAAATATTGAAATAGCTCGCTATTCCTTCAACTTTTGTGATCTGAGATCAAACAAATTC
>DAOURZ010000465.1 GCA_030627475.1 Deltaproteobacteria bacterium
ACCCTGAACCTTCGACTCTTCTTAAAGAACATGATGAAATGGTCTTGATTGGAACAAGTGATGCAGAAAAACGTCTTATGGATATCTATTAAAGGGTGTTGAAACCGTTCAAAAACTAACAGACATATAATATCCCTATTAAATTTCAACCAATTTTTCAATTTTTTTTGCCAAAATCGTTTGCTATTTTACCTGATTTTGTTTTTAGCCTTTTAAAATCTCATATTAGAGCGGCCCTTTTGTAATTCAGGCAATACCAGAACAGTCCGAACAGTTATCTCAGAAAAATTGTACCAATAGCTATGTTTTTAGATTCAATTTTTATCCCGTTGTAGCGAATAACTCCTTTTGTCCATTATCTTGCTTCTTTGGTTTATGACGTGTTCCTGCCATTTCAATCAACAATGTTACTATGGTCGTAAATGCTGAACGGACAACAACGCCATGTTGGCTTCTTACTCTTGTCGTTTCAAGACCTTCTCGCTTTTTCATCAGGTTAAAAGGTCTTTCACAGTTTTTTCTGATATCCATGGCTTGTTGAGATGCATTATGAAAAGAAGGCATGGGCTGAAAGTGCCCTTTATCAAAATCAATCACCCTTGATTTCGTACAAGTTGATTCAAAGATACAATGACCGGGCTTTGAACCACATCCGAATTCATGGCCATCCTGTGAAGCACCCAGACTCCTCATTGGAATTTCGCAAAAATCATTGCAGGTAACTCTCAGTGGAGATTCTAAAACATTCTCAGGAAGTTTTACTTTTTCAGATGGTGGAGCCACGACATAGACACCGGTTCCTTCAAGTATCGAACCATCATTATCATGGTAAGCCTGGTCGGCAGTTATCAGCTTCATGTCAATACCTATTGCCTGCGCAAGCTTGATCAATGGTTTTAAAAACAGACTGTCATGATGATTTGCTGCCCCGACAATAGATACCAATGGAAAACTATGCCCTGTTGAAGGGTTAATAGCGGTTAGCGTATGAAGTCGATACCCAATAACAAAGTATGATTTGTCCCTTTTCTTCCGGCGTTGTCCGCAATCACAATCAGGATCTGAATATATGCGTATTTTTTTACCGTTGACCTCGACTGTACAAATGGGATAATTGATTTCAGAAGGAAGTTCGGTCGAATCAACGCCATGAATGACCGTATTTTCAAGGCAACCGGATTGATAAAAATGATAAAGGAAGTACACAAAGACATTCATCAGCTGTCTGAAAAGTAAGTCCGTCCGAAAATGACACAACTCTGTATGGTGGACTTGATCTTTTGTATTTAAAGGCAACCTTACAAATCGTCTATTTTGTCTTCTTTCTCTGCCAAAATACTCATCGGTGCAAAATTTCCTGTAACTGATTTCAGGGTATTTGATGATTTTCAAAAGTTCCATTCGGAACAATTGATAAGGCTGAATTTCTCTATGTACCGCTGAATAGCCATCCGGTGCAATGAAACTATTGATAATCTGGTCATCTAAAAGCTGGTCAATGAATTGCAACTCCTGATCAACGATTTCGCTATATGGTTTTCTTCGCTTATCAAAATCAAAAAGATTATCGCTATGAAAATTTTTTATATAAT
>DAOURZ010000210.1 GCA_030627475.1 Deltaproteobacteria bacterium
ATCTTTACCAGCCGAACCGCCGAGGTACGCGATCCGTATGCCAGGTGGTGTGGGAGGGCTCTTCAGTGATGGGGAGTCCTATCCCGATATGTGTTTTTATTGTCATCGAACTCTTGTTCTTGCTTGAACATTTACTCTAATTTCGTTGTACAACTCAACTTCTTTCTCATGTTCAAATGTTACAGAAATGCAATAATTTTGCATTCTTGTAGTGTCATTAATCCACTTGTTAAAATTAAGTAGAACTAAAGAAACAGGAGTTGATGGTTTGTTTTCTGGTTCACGTTTATAATCTTTCCAAGCTTTTTGATGACACCCTGCTTTTCTTGTGTTGCCACCAGGGAAAAAATCTATCTCAAACTTTTTTATATCTTCTGGCACACCATTTTCCTCTGTAGATTCTGAAATTACACCGTATTTTTCAATTAAAATTTCGGGATTAACAGAATGGAACAAATGAAACTCCATCCGATTTCCTATGTAGCTATCACCGCGAGTCAAACGAGTTTCAGGATTAAAAGTAAGCACGACTGTGATCTTCTTTCTGCCGGATTCACTAAAGAAAATATCAGGTAATTGAAGAGAATAAACTTTAATTTGATTTAAGCCTATTTCTCCTTCATCCCAAAGTACAGTTCTGTTTTTAAAAGAATTTATGGCTTTATCAAAATTGGAAAGTCCAAAACCACTTACAGATAAATGCTTGATTTCTGCTTTTTTCTTATTGGTTGAGTTGTAAAAATCTTTGCTTGGAAGAAACGGATAATCAGAGCCAACCAATAACATGTTTTTTATAAAATTTGCCGATTTTTGAGGAAATTTATTGGCTATTTTTCCTGCTAAATATGTAACTTTTGGAGCAGAATAACTTGTTCCATAATCATATTTGATAATATCTTCTGTGGTCTTGTTACTTAACAGTGCAATCTTGCCACCTATATCTTCTGTAATTCTGTTATGTGTTTCAGTTAATATTAAGTTGCCACCATACTCCACAAGTTCAGGTTTTATCATCCCATTTATTCCGAGTCCCGTTCTTGTAAAAGGTGATGGCTGATTTTCGTTTGCGATTGGATCTTTAATATCCTCTGCTCCATATCGTTCTTCTCCAATCCGAATAGTGCCAGCAATCGAACCAATAGTTAGCGCCAGTGCGGATGTTGCGGGATTTATAATCTTGAAATCTTGATTTTCGGTTAGATATGCAGGGTAATTGTCTATAACTTCCTGAACAGTTTGAAAATTGTTTATGGGATGTTGATTTCCCGAGGAAACAATAAATAGAACATGAGGGAAGGTAACAGCCATTTCGTCAATAAGAGCCGCAAGTGGCAGTTGACGAGAATAATGTTTATGCCAAACTTCATTGCTGTTCCCAAGAGAAATGTTTACCACTTTAATATGGTATTCAAAATTTGATAAAAAACTTTCAACCGCATCTTTGAATTGATGCTCGATTAGTTTTTCAGGATCATAAATTGCTGATATTTGTCCAGTAATCTCATTTCGCTCAACATACATCATTTTTGCAGAGAATATCCAATTCTCAGGGTTAAAGATTTTATCTTCAAGACTTTTTTCAATATCTCCATAGGCTGCACAACCGGCAACAGCAGTGCCATGTCCTACAGTATCATGAGTTTCAGTTTCTCCTGTTTGAAAATTTTCTTCTCCACCAACACACTTTTCTAACATTGGATGATTTGAAATAATACCGGAATCAATTATTAGTATTCCGGTGGCATCTTCTGCGGGTTCGCCAAAGTCAATCTCAGATATATCAGGTCGAGTTAATTCAAATGGATTAAAATGTGGCAATGAGGGTCTGTCTGCCCTTGAAATCTCATTTAATTCAATAATTTCATCAAATATTGCTTTTGTTAATTTTACTCTTATAAGAACAAAGGACTTTGTTGAGAGTGTATCCGTAATTCTAAATTGTAAAACGTTGGCATATGTATCTTTAAGCTGTTGTATAAAAGTTGTATTTTTTTGAGGGACGCTCATTTTCCACAACTCAATATCAATAAAATCGGCTGTCCCTCCAAGAGGATTCTCTTTTAAACTTTGACCAATTTTTTTATCTATTGGGATGGTTTGAAATGATTCTATTGCATTAAAAAAATCAAATTTAGGTCCATCTTCGGATCCATAATCAGCAAGTTTGTTTTTGAAAGTATTTAAATTGTCATTATCATTAAAGACAATCCAAAAACCTTTTTTACCTTCAGCTACAGATAAAACATGAATGCCCATTGATGAAAGTGTATTTTCAATCCCTTCTGTGTGAACGCTTTGGTTTATTTCAATTTCATAAATAAGAGAGGGATCAATACGTCCTGAAAATTTTTGTTTCAGTGTTGAATAAGATGTAGTTAACTCATCTGCTTTTTGTGATAACTGGTGTGCAAAATCACTTTTGTCTCTTCCTGTTGGCACGGAAAAACCACCACCGCCACCTCGTTTTTGACGCTCTATGTTGCCTTTGAAAAGGGGGAGTTTTAAATGATCTCGTTTATCCATTATCTTCCCCTACTTTATTATTTCTAACTTTTTCACGACGAATGAATTTATTAACTGCAATTTCAATGTCATTCATAGAGATAGAACTTCTGGAATTAATAATGGCAAACTTCATAGCTTCTTCTGTTATCATCTTTATATCTGCAGGCGATAAGCCTTTGGTTATTTGGGAAAACTTAACGAGGTCGATATCTTTATCCCTCTTTATTGATTTCAAATAAATTTCAAAAAGCTGGCATCTGCTTTTCTCATCAGGAAGGTTATAATAAATCACATCATCAAAACGACGCCATATTGCAGGGTCTAATATGTTTTGATGATTGGTTGCGGCAAGAATTATGCTATCTCCCTTAACATTATCAAGCATTTGTAAAAAGTTGTTGACCACTCTTTTAATTTCGCCGTGCTCATGGTTATCATCTCTATTTTTGCCAATAATATCAAACTCATCAAAAAGAACTATCCATGTACCATGCTCAATAAAATCAAACACCTTCCGCAAATTTCCTGCCGTTTCCCCTAGATAAGAGGATATAATTGCATCAAACCTTATATAAATTAGAGGCATATTTAAAACAGAACTCATTATTTGTGCTGAAAAAGTTTTTCCTGTTCCTGGCTTTCCACAAAGCAAAATTTTCTTTTTGTATTCTAAGTTGTAAGTAGCCAGGATATCAGAATCTTTGAATTCTCTTATTACCTGTTCAAGTTGTTCTTTGGTTTCTTTTGAAATTATAAGGTGATCAAAGTTCTTATCAAAGTACTGAATCTCAAGTAGTGGGAAGCCCTTTTCTGTGTCTCTGGGTATAGGCATATTGTTTTTAAATCTCTTTTGAGACGTTGGTATGCCACCTATATTATAAAGGGCCTTCTCCAAATCTTTTGCGACAATATTGTGTTTTTTTCTTTTTTCCCGTTCTATATACTCTCGTGCAGTCAACTCAAAAGACTCATAGTCTTTATTGCTGTAAGATAGGAATAGTTGTTTTATTAATTCCGAGGTAGTCATTTTATTACCTTATCATTTAATTTGAAATTGGCAGTCATTGCTATTTTTCTCACACATAACGTAAAGCTCACCGGCACCAAAAGCTAATGATGACTTCGCAAAAGCAAAGTTTTTCTCTGAAATGGCAGATGCAAAAACCGCCTCGGCTTCTGGTGTCGGGTGTAGCGCATGGTTCTACACTACAATTCAGAACTTTGTTACTGTTAAGCAATAGATATTACACATACGTAAGATGCTGAGACAAC
>DAOURZ010000219.1 GCA_030627475.1 Deltaproteobacteria bacterium
CAGTAATTGTAGATGGAACATATAAGAGCATTAAAGGGGAAAACGGGAGCCTTGAAGTGAAGTATCAGCCAAGAACTCAGGACGAGATGGATAAACTGGAAAATATCGTCAAAAGAGCGATGAATTTTGATACTAAAAGAGGAGATGAATTGGAAATCATAAACATGCCTTTTGAAAGCACCAGGATGGCAGAAGGTGAAGAAGGTATAGTGGAGGAAGGCTGGCTTTCTAATTTAAAGCATTATACCTTTTTTGCAAAATATATCTTTTTATCTATTAGTTTGCTTTTGTGCTTCATATTTGTAGTCCGTCCGTTAGTCGCGTGGCTAACCTTGGGTTCGAGCGAAAATATGGAAATGTTAAAGCAACTTCCCAAGACAGTCGGGGAGCTTGAAAGTGAATATGCTCAAGGGGTGAAGAGTTTACCTTTCAGGGATCGTGCCTTAGAGATGATAACAAAAGATGGCGAAGGTTCCGTAAATTTGATGCAAAACTGGTTAAAAGAAAAGTAGGGGCAGGCCCCCGTGCCTGCCCGATTGGTTGATTGGTTGATTGAATGGATGAATGGGCGAATGGATGATTGGGCGAATTAACGAATTATGGATACTAAAAAATTAGCAGGTTCGCTAAAAGTTGCTATTCTTATTCAAACCATGGCTGAAGTGGAAGCGCAAAAGGTTTTAGACAGACTGAGCGACAGCGAAAGGAAGTTGATAAAGAAACATCTCTCTCAAATGGGAATGATTTCGCCGGACGTGATAGAAAAGGTAGCAAAAGAGTTTACCGAAATGGCAGAACGAGCAAAACCTCGTCAGAAGCAAAAAGAAAATGTTTTGACGCGCGGGGAGGCGTCTGATTCAACCTTAAAAGCGCCAAATCTGGAAATACTTCAGTCTTTAGAAACAGAACGTCTTATTCAACTTATTAAAGATGAACATCCACAGACTATTGCTATAATCATCGTTCACCTTAACACTGAAACAGCGAGCAAGGTCTTGTCCGAACTACCTGATGAAATAAAGACAGATGTAGCATTAAGAATTGCTCATCTGGATAGAGTTGTATCCGGAATGATTGAAGAAATAGATAAGGTTTTTGAAGATGTCCTGAAAAAAAGTAAAAGTTCTGCAACTCAAGAAGCAGGTGGACTTGCTTGTCTTGCTGAAATATTAAACCAGACGGATGGAATTTCAGGGGAGTTGATTTTAAGTGAGCTAGAGGAGCGTGATCCCGATTTAGCTGACGAGATAAAGCAAAGGATGTTTGTTTTTGAAGATCTTATACTGGTTGATGATAGTGGTTTCCAGAAAGTATTGAGACAGGTTGATACAAAAGAACTGGCAATGGCTTTGAAAGCAGCTTCTGACGAAGTAAAAGAAAAGGTTTTCGGGAATATGTCTGAGCGGGCGGCTGAGATATTGCAAGAAGAGGTGGAAACAATGGGGGCTGTCAGGATGACGGAAGTGGCAGATGCACAGCAAGCAATTACAAAGATAATTCGGGATATGGAAGCCAAAAAAGAACTGCTGATTGGTGGGCGTAAAGGAGAGGAATTTGTTGGATAGAATCATTAAAAGCGATCGTTTGACCGGGGGAAATGCCTTAAAACCATACTGTTTTCCGGATATATCTATTGGTTGTTCACCAGACACAATAGAATGCGGAGAAGGGGATGGTTTTCAACGCATTGATTTTGTTAAGCTTAACAAGCCAGCTTCTGTTCCTTTTCCTTCTCATTCTCCTCTTCCTTCTGATGTGCCAAAAGTATCCGGGGAAAATGGAAAGCCTGTTGATAACATCAAGCAAAAGGCTCAAGATATTGAAAAAGAGGCTTATATTAAAGGCTTTGCAAAAGGTGAAAAAGACGGAATGAAATCAGGAGAAAACAAATTTAAATCAGTACTGAATAATTTTCGTCAAGCCTTTTTGGAGCTGGAAAAGATGCAAAAAGAAATGTATCTGGATGCTGAAAAAAAAACAGTAAGCCTGGCTTTATCTATAGCGAGAAAGGTTGTGTGTCACGAGATCGCCGCAAACAAAGAAGTTGTTTTAAATGTTGTTAAAGAAGCCGCCAAAAAAGTGGTGAATCGTGGAAAAATTATAATTAAAACAAGTCCATCAGATTTTCAGTTTGTCAAAAATTTCGATCATGATTTTTTGAGTTTTATTGATAACATCGAAAATGTAACTTTTGAAGGAGACAAAACAATTTCTGATGGTGGATGTATCATAGAAAATGATTTCGGAGATATAGATGCTAGGATAGAAAAACAGTTTCAGGTGGTGGATGAGGCATTTAAATGCGAGGGTTTGATAAGAGGGGTTATCTCCGAAAAAAGAAAAACAGTTTCAAGATGATTTGGTCCACGTTCCGATAAATATAGCAGAGGTTAAAAAATGAAACCGGCTCTTGATTTAGAAAGATATTATATGACACTGGATGCGTTATCTACTATCAGGTCAAATGGAAAGGTAACAAAGGTTATTGGTCTGGTCGTTGAAGCTAACGGACCTGCATCCAGGCTGGGAGGTATATGTGATATTTATTCCGGAGGAGATAAACGAAAGATAAGAGCGGAAGTTTTGGGTTTCAGAGATAACAAGATTTTACTTATGCCTCTGGAGGATATCAGAGGAATAGAGCCCGGGAGTCGGGTAGTGGCCAGAGAAGAAAATGCTTTAATAGGTGTGGGAAATGGTTTGCTTGGAAGAGTGATAGATGGTCTTGGAAATCCCATGGACAGCAAGGGGCCTGTTTCAATTGAAAAAGACTATCCTGTTTACACAAATCCCATCAATCCTCTTTTAAGAAAAGAAATAAGCGAGCCGCTTGATATTGGAATAAGAGCCGTCAACGGCCTTTTAACCATAGGATGTGGTCAGAGGATGGGTATTTTTGCAGGATCAGGTGTAGGTAAAAGTGTTTTACTTGGTATGATCGCCCGTAAAACAAGCGCTGATGTCAACGTAATCGCTTTAATCGGAGAGCGTGGCAGGGAAGTAAATGATTTTATTAAAAAAGAACTCGGAGAGGAAGGGCTGAAAAAATCTGTAGTAGTAGTTGCTACTTCGGATCAACTACCTTTAATCAGAATGAGAGGAGCATTTATTGCCACAGCTATAGCTGAATACTTTCGTGATCAGAGTAAGCACGTAAATCTTATGATGGACTCTGTAACCAGATTTGCCATGGCGCAAAGGGAAATAGGACTTTCCCTCGGAGAACCGCCTACTACAAAAGGATATACGCCATCTGTTTTCACGTTGTTGCCACAATTATTGGAAAGAGCCGGCACTTCTTCTAATCGTGGCACTATTACCGGTTTATATACTGTGTTGGTCGAAGGTGACGACATGAACGAACCTATTGCTGATGCGCTGCGATCTATACTGGATGGACATATTGTTTTAACCAGAGATCTTGCCATGCAGAATCATTACCCCTCAATTGATATATTAAAAAGCATCAGCAGGGTAATGGTTGATGTTATAAGCTTAAAGCATAAGGAAAATGCCAATAAGTTCAAGGGGATAATGGCTACTTATAAAAAGGCGGAGGATTTGATAAATATAGGAGCATATGTATCCGGCAGCAACCATATGATTGATTATGCTATCAATATGATAGAAAAAGTAAA
>DAOURZ010000431.1 GCA_030627475.1 Deltaproteobacteria bacterium
ATATACAGCTATAATGTGATGCGAATTTTATAGTCCTTTATAATGCTTTCCGTCAAGAATGAAGACCTGACCCCTTTGTTTTCCTTGATAAATCTCTTTACCTGCTTTTCCAGTATCATTTTTGTATAAGGCATCATATCTGCTTGATTATACCACATTTTTTTTAAAAAAAATGCCTGAAGAGGAACTGATTTTTTTATAATAATCTCACCTCTGCACAAGATATTTTTTAAGATATGGCCATTCACACCATGAAGGTCGATAATATCAATATCTCTTCCCAAAAATTTCTCAAGGGTTAGATAAATGTTATTTCTTTTTTCATGGGAAGTTATTGTCTTTGCAGCAAAGGCAATATCAATATCACTTTTGTTGGTAAGCTGACCTTTTAAAGCTGATCCAAAAAGTATCACAATTTCAATTTCCGGAAACTTTTTAAATTCTCGATTAATTATCGCTTTTATATTATTCATTTTTTTATTTCACAACAGACGCAGAGTTCGCAAAAGCGGCTACCATCTTAAAGCGGGACAGTTTCCGCCATTTTGGCTCTATGGTAATTTCACAATCAAGCGAAATCTAAGGAGTTGTCAACTAATTGAATTCACAGGCTGTCCCGCCTTACGTTGGTAACCTCATTTGCCGATTCGCTCAAGGCCAAGAGAAAATTCGTGGCTGATGTTGCCTCTGCTAATTTAACATATGAATATTCAAACAGGCTGCAACCCTGATTTTATATGCCTCTTCTCTCGCCAAAATTTTTCTACGTTCAATTTCCTTAATCTCCGGCAAAATATTTTTATCAAAGTATTCTTCATACTGTCTCGTGTTTTCAGACCCCATCTCCATTATTTTTGCTTTTTTCCCAAAGCTATACTTAATATTTATTTCTTTATTCATAAATTTTCCCCCTTTAAATTATTCATATATATTTTATATGGCCCCAGGGATTCAGAAAATGTATACGAATAGAGCTTCCCTGTTAGAGCTCGATCATATAGAATCATTTTTTCGGAATCATGAAGAAACAAAAACGGGTATTTTTCATATTGATTTGCGGTGCCATCTATAATCCACCTGTAGTCTGCCTTACGGTTATCATAATTTTCATAACAAGATAATTCGATAATCCAGATAAATTTGGGCATTGGAAGTTCTGTCTGAGCTTTCAATATATCAATATTCAGGCTCTTGTCACAAATCAATTCCCTTTTGTATGAACGTGATGAGGTCATGTAGATACGTGAAATATAATTCCGCTCAGGGATGTTGAGCAAATCACTGTAAATAAACCCATGATAAAAGTTTAAAACATTTTCGGCATTAAGATACATTTTTTCATATAAGGGGACAACAAAAGCATCAACATCCTTAAGACAGTATTTTTCATTGTTGGAGACAGAATTTCGCAAAAAACTAAAAGGTAGCTCATTATCGTTATTTATAATCAGTGAATCAATTAGACGTCTGCTGTTATTAAATCTCATACCTTGAACTGTTTCAAGCTTTGATTTTGCCAACGCGACAGGACCGTGTCCAATGATCGCTACTGCATGCTCTTTTTTTCTCATACCTGCAACTAAAGGTATCCCTGATTCAACGTATGCATACATTATATCATAAAAAAAATCTTGATCAGGATAAAGTTCGCGAACAAATAATTCTTCTGTAATTTCTTCATTAACATTAGCAATTAATTCACCTGTAGCTTCATCCACAATGTTATTTGATAAAACACTGCCATAGA
>DAOURZ010000346.1 GCA_030627475.1 Deltaproteobacteria bacterium
CATGCTGAAAATAGTATTTTTGAAGTTGATCACTGTACGGTTGGAGGAATGATTGCCGAGAAATGGATGTTGAGTGAAACGATAACTGATTCACTTTTTCATCACCACAAGCCGGTTGAGGTGAGGGAGGAAAATCGTCAATTTGTCACAATTGTGGCCTTGGCAAATACTTATGCCAATTTTCTTGAGATAGGTTCATCAGGAGATCATTTTCCTGATGAACCACAAGCAACTCATCTTCTTGAACAGCTTGAAATTAGCTGGTCTGCTCTTTTAGACTTACGTGAAACCGTCTTGGAGGAAATAGAAAAAGCCAGGATTTTTCTACAACTCACACAAAAGGAGGTAGCCTGATGAAAATAAAATTCTGGGGGGTAAGGGGTTCCATACCCTGCCCAGGCCCTTCTACCATAAAATATGGCGGAAACACCGCTTGTATTGAATTAAGATTTGAGGACACGGACAGGCGTGTTATTATTGATGCAGGCTCCGGCATCAGAGAACTGGGCAACTATATGATGGCCAATGACCTTTCAAAAGGTCCAATAAAAACAGAAATTTTTCTGACCCACACCCATTGGGACCACATTATGGGATTTCCGTTTTTCACACCGGGTTATGTTTCGGGAACAAAACTTAAGATCTATGGGCCGGTAAGCTATGAAAATGATTCCCTCGAAGATGTTATGGGTTGGCAGTTGACCTATCGTCACTTTCCTGTACGCCAGGCAGAACTCGCCTCAGAAATAGAATACATCAATCTTAAGGAAAACCGGTTTGATCTTGGCGACGGGATTACTCTCACCACCAAATATCTTAACCATCCTGTCCTTTGCCTCGGCTATCGTTTCGAATATCGTGACAAGATTTTCTGCACTGCCTATGATACGGAACCCTTTCAGAATATCTTTTGTACCGATCATGATGACCCCTCCTATAATGAAGCCATGGCCCACGAAGGCGACCAGGCGGCCAGGCAGAAAATCAGCGAGTGGAAGAATTTACTGCAGGAGCAGACCTCCTTATTTACGACGCTCAATACACCCGGAAAGAATACGAGTTATCCAGAATTGGCTGGGGGCATTCTTCCTGTGAATATGCCATCGCGGCAGCGAAGCGGGCCGGGGTCAAACGTTTGGCCCTGTTTCACCATGACCCCGTACGAACTGATGACGAGATAGATGAACTTACAGAAAAACATTGCGGTCGGGATCATACCGGTGACACAGATATCTTTTTTGCCCGCGAAGGAATGGAAATTGAACTCTAATACAAGGCAATTACAAATCATTCAAAAAACACTTTCTCGAAACAAACGGATATTTCTTGAATACAACGAGTTCAGGAAAAAGATTTTTTCAGAGCTTACCCCGAAGGACAGTGAAATTATTTTATACGTTATTCCCTGGCTTTTCAGCATAAACGAGCCGGTCTGCCCAGGTTATTTACAAGATCTTAATCAGCCGTTTCGGGTATATAATATTGAATATAACAAAGAAATTAGAAATCGGGAAGAAAGTTTTAAAAAAATGTTTGGGGTAACCAAACGCGGAACCCTTTTAATACAGACACAAAAGCCTTATGTGATTCAGGGGGTATATACAATTGGCAGCGTTGGAACGGTGAACCAGAATTCCCTGTCGGATTGCGATATTTGGGTCTGCTTTGACAAGAAGGAGTTTGATAAAACTGCCTGGAATCAACTCAACCGGAAAGTTAACATTATCAAGGGATGGTTAGATAACAATATAAAACTGCCGGTTTATTTTTTTATTTCAGATGTTAAATCCGTCAAAGAAGGGAATTTCGGAAGCGTTGACGCTGAAAGTTCAGGCAGCACCCAACAACTTGTTTTAAAAGAAGAGTTTTACAGAACATTCATCCTGATCTGCGGCAAAATCCCCATATGGTGGTTACTCTACGACAAATCATTTAAAATCAAATATAATGATGCACTGTCGGCTATAAATAGTGATACTTTCTGGGAATACGATCTAATTGATTTCGGCAATATAGAAAAAATAAGGAAGAGCGAGTATTTCGGGGCATCCCTCTGGCAGTTTCATAAATTTCTAACCAGTCCCTTAAAATCCATCATTAAGATGGTACTTCTTAAAATGTTGTTAGAGGCCCCACAAGAACGTTTACTCTGCCACCAACTTAGAGAGGAGGTTTGCAGCTAACACAGATGAAGAAGATAACATTACTGAAGATAATTAAGTTTATTTACGCCTGACAAATGGAGACTTTTAGTGGAAGTAGATTTTGTTACATACTTAATTGGGGCTAAAGAAGCATTA
>DAOURZ010000436.1 GCA_030627475.1 Deltaproteobacteria bacterium
ACAATCAAGAGTAGGGGCGGGTTTAAACCCCGCCCCTACTGATTGAATTTAGAGGCTGTCCCGCTTTACGTTGGTAGCCATAACCCAGCTACCAAAATGGATAAGTATTTTTTCTTCATTTTCTTCTCCTTTTTTAACCCATCTTTTCGAAAAAACACCAAAAAACGGCATTTTTTGAGCATACTTTATGGCATCACAAAACATTTCTTTAACAAAATCAATGCATTACAAGCCGCATTCGCGTAATTTCTCAATGTAGTGCCATACGGGTAGGTTTAAATGAAACAACGAATTGAAATAATTGCACTATTAAAAACAAATGTAGTGCCATAATGAAGATTATAAAAAATAACATGCTGTAATTATAGAGTTTATTTTTTTATTCGAAAAGACGGGTTAAGTTACGTCCAGCAAGCTCATCTCGCGGAACAAGGTGATATCCTGACTCTGTTTTATACTTTTGTACGAAGATAATCCGAAACACCGAGCAGATGAGCAATTAAGGTTTCATATCCCTCCTTTCCGAATAACATCATATTGACCAATGCTTTCTGTACATAGTTTGGCCTGCTTGATTCAAGAGTAAATACTCCTGGTTGATAACCGCTTCCGTGATAGAGGTACGGCATATCCTTTTTGAATTTTTGAAGAAAAGATAGATCTTCTTTGTTTTTGACAATCAATGCGCTACATCAATAGGGAGCCCATATGGAATTCTCATTGTATCTTGCAGCAAGTGCAACAGCACAAATAGAAATTGTGGTGGGAGGAGGAGCAACAACATTTACTTGAGTTTAAGGATGCGCCCACAGAGGCACTCCGTCATACAACCCCACGCTTCGTTCAATGACCTCGTCTTCAGAACTCATACCGGCCGAAAATATTGCTTTCCTCATAAGTTCTTCATAATCAATTTTCCTTTTTTTACCAATACAGGTGCCATGTTTTTGTTTGTCAATTTTCTCAAGAAATCTCTGTAAAATTCTTAATAACTTATCTTCATCTCTTTTTGGTTTGCTAAGGAACGGGGTCTAAATATCAAAATACAGAGAGAACTCATGCGGATGGGGGCGAAGTTTTACGGCATTTATCTCGTTCTCTGTCTTGTATTTTATCCATGTGTTTATTACATCTTCTGTAAATACATCGCCCTTCAGCAAAAAATCATTATCTTCTTTTAATGCCGAAAGCGCTTCTTCCAAAGAACCTGGAGCTGATGGTATGTTGGCAAGCTCCTCCGGTGGAAGACCGTATATATCCTTGTCTAACGGCTCACCTGGATCAATTCTGTTCTCTATACCATCTATTACCGCCATTAATATCGCTGAAAATGCCAGATATCCATTGCAGGACGGATCAGGCGTACGAAACTCTATACGCTTGGACCCGGGTGATGAAGAGTACATGGGAATTCGTACCGCCGCACTGCGATTGCGGCTGGAATACGCAAGATTAACAGGTGCTTCAAAACCGGGAACCAGTCTCTTGTAGGAGTTTGTAGTCGGATTGGTAAAAGCACATAATGCCCCGCAATGCTTCAGTATGCCGCCTATGGCATATAAAGCTTCCTGGGATACACCGGCATACTTGTCTCCTGCAAAAAGCGGTTCCCCTTCTTTCCATATGCTTACATGCGTATGCATTCCCGTACCGTTATCCCCGAATAAAGGTTTGGGCATAAAGGTGACTGTGTGGTTGTGGCGACAGGCTACGTTCTTGATTACG
>DAOURZ010000277.1 GCA_030627475.1 Deltaproteobacteria bacterium
ATTGATAATTGATAATTGACAGTTGATAATTGACAGTTGATAATTGACAGTTGATAATTGATAGTTAACGGTCAATTGAGGCAGTAAAACGACTGAAACCCAAAATTGCAATTCCAATGCATTTTGGTTCAATTGTTGGATCAAAAGAAGATGCAGTTAAATTTAAAAAAGGTCTCGAAGGAATATGCGAAGTAAAACTTATGTTCTGATAAAAGCTTGTTCTATTGCTTCTGTTTCAATAGTTCTGTTAATTATTTTCAGCAGTATTGCTATGGCTGAACGCCTGACTGTTGTGTCTTCTATAGCCAATATACGCTCAGGGCCCGGTACAAAGTATGATGTCATGTGGCAGATTGGAAAATATCATCCAATTCTTGTTCTGAAAAAGTCCGGAAACTGGTATCATTTCTGTGATTTTGAAGCAGATAAAGGGTGGATACACAAATCTCTTCTCGGCAAGACTCCATCAATTATTACAAATCAGAAAAAATGTAACGTGCGATCAGGCCCGGGCAAAAAATTTAAAATCTTATTTGCAACTGAAAAAGGAATTCCATTTAAAATCTTAAAGCGCAAAAACAACTGGATTCATATTCAGCATGCTGATGGTGATAAAGGATGGATTTACAAGTCGTTAGTCTGGTAAATCTTAAATAAGGAGGAATTGTGGCAAAAAAACGCGTAAGTCGATCACGAAAAAGACAGCTTGAAGAGCCTGATAAATTTATTTCCTTTACAGCAAAACTCCTTGGGCTTTTAAAAAAATATAAAGTTCAGGCATTATCTGTATTGGGAGTGTTGTTTGCTATAATAATAGCTGGTTCTTCAGTATATTATTATGCAAATAGAGCTGAACGCAAAACCTCTGTTATGCTTGCAAACAGTTTGGATAGATATGAAAAGATTAAAGCCGAACAAGGAGCTGTAAAAGCCTGTCAGGAAGTAGCAAACGATTTTAATCAGATTATTGAAAACAACTGGGGAAAAGATAGCGCCAAAATAGCAAAGCTTATATATGCAAATATCTGTTACGATGCCGGAGATTTTGATACGGCAACCGAATTGCATAATAAAGCTCTTTACGACTTTGAAAATAATCCGTTTGTTAAAAACCTTATTTTAAGCAGTATTGCATACTCGCAGGAAGGAAAAAAAGATTACAAAACTGCTGCCAAATATCTTGAAATGATTATGTCCGGACTTGACGATACAAATAAAGACGAAACTCTTTTTAATTTAGGACGACTTTATGCTGTAATGGGAGATAAAGACAAAAGTTTAGAGGCTTTTAATAAAATTATTTCGGATTATAAAGATTCCAGTTACTTAGAACGTGCAAAAGAAAAAATATTTCACAATAGAATATAAAAAAGTCCGTCCAGAGAACGCCTGCTTGCGGAAGTTATTTCGTCCACGTTCCTAAAATGGCATGTTCGAAAGAAGAACTTTGAGATCATCATCTAAAAAGTTGATTCCTGCTCCGATAAAAAAAGATTCATTCCCTTCATCGCTTATAAAATCATCAAAGCCCGAGGTTATATATAAATGTTTAATTGGTGAAAAATCCGCCTTGAATTTCAAGTGAGCATTGCTGTCTGAATCAAAATCAAAGGCTTCCAGTGAAAGTGTAAGGCGATCTTTTAAAAGATAGTAATCAAATGCGAAACCGCCTTTGGATTCAAAAATTCCACCGCGCAAGCCAAGGTCATAGTAACGTTTGGCAATTTGGGCTGAAAACTTAATATCATCCTTATCGTTTTTTTCAGTATGCTGCGTTGTGGGTGTTCCTCCATCCGTACTCGTTGTAATATCGGTTTCGGATTTCACGCCTTTAGGGTCATCAACAATCTGAAGCAAATAATATTTATCTTTTCTTGGTTGAATACGAAGAGTAAGGTAGGATTTAACATTTGCGCTATCAAAAAGATATTCTCCTCTGTAATCCAGATATGTTCTAAAAGATTCCTGTTTTTGCATATAATCATTTATACTGGTAAAGGTTGAATTTATATTGTCAACGGTTTCTTCTTCATTAATCAACTTGCCGAGTGATCCGTCTCCTCTGTTTATTTTTTCAGTTATTGCGCTCAGAGACGCAAGTGTTTCGTTTAACCTTTCAACTGTTTCATCGTCGTTAATTAATTTCCCTATGCTTCCATCTCCTCTATTAATTTTTGATGAAATTTCATTTATTGCCGATGAGAACCCTGAAAGATTTTCTATTATTTTTACAAGTTCTTCATTATTGTCCTGCACAGTTTTGTTCAGAGTTTCAGCCATAGCCTTCATGGAATCAACTATTGAACGAATTGAGGCTTCGCCTTTTTCACCTCCTATTACATTCGCCAGCGAACGTGTCAGCGAGCTTATGTTTTCTGCCACATCTCCGATAATATTCATCAGGTTATCCAAATCTGTCGTAGAAGCAGTATTAACAATGCGTCCATTCGGTTCAATCAAGGGAGCTCCAGGAGAGCCCTGAATCAGCGCAATATATTTATCACCAAGGATTCCCTTGCTTTTGATTAAAGCTTTAACATCTTTTCCAAGTTTAACATTGAAATCTATCCGTAGAATTACCAGAGCTTTTCCGTCTTCCAGCAAAATCTTGCGGACCCTGCCTACTTCAACACCCGAGAGTTCAACCGGAACATCTTCTACAAGGCCGGAGGCAGAATCAAAATATATTTTAACATTATATCCTTTATTCATTGTAAGGCCAAGCTTACCCACCTTCATGGACATGTATCCAAGAATTATTATTCCAATTACAACAAAAACTCCTACTTTTGCTTCTACGCTTAATTTTGACAA
>DAOURZ010000111.1 GCA_030627475.1 Deltaproteobacteria bacterium
CAATGCTTCCCGTGGAACCTTGTTAGTTAATATTTTACCTTTTTTTGTTCTTTGTCTTGCTCATTTTTTTATCCCCGGAGACCGTATAACGGTCAGGAAAATAATAGGCATGGTTACAGGTTTTGCAGGCGTGGCTTTTGTTGTTTTTGAAAAAGAAAGTGTAACAGCCGACTTTCATACCGGGGATCTCATTATTCTTGCAGTTGCCTTTTTATGGGCATGCAACATCGTTTATGTTAAAAGAATAATAAATAGTTTTGAAGCATTTCATATTGTACTCTATCCTATGATTTTTTCTGTTCCTTTCTTTTTTATTGAGGGTTTTCTGTGGGATAGCAAGATGATAGCATATGTTGATTTGAAAATTCTGGGGTCTTTGTTATATCAAAGTCTTGTTACTGCTTCTTTTGGTTTTGTTGCCTGGAATATGATGCTTAAAAAATATGGAGCTACAGCTCTTCATTCTTTTGTCTTCGTGATGCCCATATCCGGAGTTGTGCTTGGAGGAATAGTGTTGAAAGAACCCATTACCTTTAATATCGTGATAGCCCTGTTACTTGTTGTATCAGGAATTATAGTAATTAATTTTAAGCCTAAAAAACCGACACCTATATTTCCACTCGGCAGAGGGATATGAGGAAACGGGAGAAATGAGGGAGGACAGGGTGACAAGATGCGAGGAGAGCGAATAGCGAGCTATTTTACCGACGAGCAACGTAGGCATCATGCGGTAAGAATCGGCGCATCAAAATGTGAAGTTAATTCGTCCACGTTCCTAAGGCGCTGTCATAACTAAACGAAAACCGAGATAGCGGCTTTTGAAGCTCGAAATATCCCTGAAACGATTAGCTGAGCGGCATTGAGCGGCATCGTTAAGCCAACTACCGCCCTTAAAAACCCGGCGCCTACCTGATGACGCCCCTTCAGGATCAATAAGATATCGATATGGATATCTTCCATACCGATCCTGACACCACTCCCAAACATTTCCGTGCATATCGTACACCCCCCATTTGTTAGGCTCTTTTTGGCCTACAGGGTGAGTTCTTCTCTCTGAATTTACAGAGTACCAACTAATTTGATCCAGCTTTGTATTATGTATGCAATCTTTTTTCGTAATATCGCCGTTAGTAAATGCTGTTTTGCTTCCAGCCCTGCATGCATACTCCCATTCAGCTTCAGTCGGAAGGCGGTATTTATTTGTGTTTTCCTGCTTGTTCAACTTTTGGATAAATTCTTGACAATCATCAAAAGAAACAGACTCTATTGGGCAATCATCTCCACTGTCCTTGAAATATGATGGATTACTTTTCATGGCTTTACGCCATTGCCCCTGTGTCACTTCGGTTGTCTGGATATAAAACTTTTTTGTCAATGTCACACTGTGCTGCGTTTCGTCGTTGTCACGGCCAGTTTCATCAGCCGAGCTTCCCATCATGAATGTTCCCGGCTTAATCAACACAAACTTCATGCCAAGGAATTGGATTATGTTTTTGGATTGTACGACCTCTGACTTTGGCTTTGACTCCGGCTTTTTTTTATTACCTGGTTCCAATTTTGCCGCAACTTCCGGATATTTAACCGAAATCGACTTCAAGGCGGCGTCTTTCATGTCCTTTCCAAATGGAGACAAAATAATTTCCTGATACTTGCGGATATCTTTCTTTTTTATTTCTTTTTTCAGACGTTTGATTTCAATCAGGCGTTTTGCCTCTTCTCTTTTCTGTTTATTTTTCGACTTTTTAAGCTGTTTTTGCAGTTCTTCTCTCTTATGTACAATGGTAAGCATAACATCCAGGGTATTGTAGCTTTTTGCTGCCTGTGCATCAAGTTTTGCAATTTCCGCTTTACAACGAGCAATTTTTACTTGCTCCTTTTCACGTGCTACCCAGTGTTTTGCTTCCATATATGACAGTGGATCAGGCGCCTTCATGTCTGCTTCCGTGTTCGATCCGTACGCAAGTGAGTTGTTTCCGAACGCCATAATCGCATAGCCGACAAAACTACCGATTCTTATGCTCCCACCAATGAGGCAGATAACACCCAAAATGGCTCCAATAATAGCTGATACCATCAAGTTTTTATTCAACTTATCCTCCCTGGCTGCATTTTGGGATTCTAATTAAAGTTTAAAACAACTAAGGGAACGTCCACATTTCCAATACGACATTTTTATATAAAATACAATTAATTCTGTTTACAGGTTATACCCGGAAGGATAAAAAGTATTCTTAAACAACCAAAAACAGGAGGTTATATGAACAATCAAAAAGGTATCAAGCATAAAAAGTTTTGTCAATTTAGAAGAGATATCCGAAGATCCGGGGGAGCACTGATTGTTGGGATTGATATTTGATAACTCCTTTGTACCAAATTGTCTAACATACTTAAAATATTATTTAAATATCACCTGAATCATCTAAGGCTTTTTTAGTTATTGGAAATGACGACTTTTTCAAAAAAAGTTGAAAATAAATCTTGCTTTCTACCTGAAAAATGTTATTAGCTAATTTAATCAATAAGGATCCGTTCTTAATTGGCGGGCTGGTTTCGTTCTACAGGAAAGACCCATTTGCCAAAATGGTATCCTGAGGTCTGGGACTATGAATTTTTTTTAAAAGGAGGATGTCAAGTATGGCCAATGGAATTGTAAAATGGTTTAATAGCAGCAAAGGGTATGGCTTTATTGAGCAAGAAGAGGGGCCTGATGTATTCGTACATCATTCAGCAATTAATGCAAGCGGTTTCAAGGCTCTTAATGAAGGTGACAGAGTTACCTTTGATATAGAGCAGGGACAAAAAGGACCTGCTGCAGCAAATGTTACTGTGGTTTAGGATAAATATTTCTGAGTTTTAAAAAGGGTGTTCCGTCGAATTATGAGGGATGCCCTTTTTTTATTTTGCCTCCTGAATATCAAGCCTGACTCAAATCTGTGCGCCTGCTTGAGGAAGTTAATTCGTCCACGTTCCTTGGGAACATTCTCTTTATGTCCTGTTTTGTTGCCCTGCAAACACCTCTTTCCGTTATAAATCCAGTAACAAGTCGTGCCGGGGTTACGTCAAATGCAAAGTTGGCTGCAGGGCTGCTTGCCGGAGGAAGCAGAACACTCTTTATTGAGCCAAGCTCTAGCCCTTGAACATATCTTACTTCATCGGGATCTCTCTCTTCAATGGATATTTCATTTATACCATCTTTCAGCTTCCAGTCAAAAGTACTGGATGGAAGAGCAACATAAAAGGGAATATTATTATCTCTTGCTGCAAGTGCTTTAAGATAAGTCCCTATTTTATTAGCAACATCTCCTGTGTAAGTAGTTCTATCCGTACCTACAATAACCATATCCACCATTCCATGCTGCATCAGGTGGCCTCCGGCATTATCAGTTATAACGGTGTGTTTGATACCATGGTTATTCAACTCCCAGGCGGTAAGCCTGGCTCCCTGATTGAGAGGCCTTGTTTCGTCCACCCATACATGTATATCTATATCATTTTCATAAGCAGCATATATCGGGGCAGTTGCTGTTCCATATTCTACGCAGGCAAGCCATCCTGCATTGCAATGGGTAAGGATATTAACGGTTTTACCCTTTTTTTTCATCCAAATCTCATCAATCAGCCGCAAACCGTTTTCGCCAATCTTTTTGCAGTTTTCCACCTCTTCATCAGCAATTTTTGCAGCTTCATTTCTTGCAATGTCTATTCTTGCCGATTGATTTGTCATTTTTAATAATTTATCCTTGACTCTGTCCACACCCCAGGAAAGGTTAACTGCAGTCGGTCTTGTCGATTTTAGTCTGTTGCATTCATTAATAAGGAAATCATCAAAACCTGTTTTTCCATCAAAATTAATGACTGCAAGGTAAACACCATAGGCCCCTGTAACACCTATAAGAGGCGCTCCTCTTACAACCATATGTTTTATAGCATTTATTACATCATCAACGCTTCTCAAATCGGAAATTATCAATTTATGAGGAAGAAGCCGCTGATCAATAACCTTGACAATTTCCGAATCTTTATCCTGCCATATTGGTCTCATCTTAGTGCCATTTGCTTTCCTGATCAAAAGTTCTGTGTTATCTACCACAACATGTTGTGAAAACATTCAAATTTTCTCCACATATAGTCTCTTGTTTTTATCAACCGTAAACCGTTAAGGAACGCGGAGAGTGAACGGCTACAATTCTATTTAACAACTATTCTTCCTTTTGGTTCGGATAATACTTCTCCTATCATAACCGCTGTATCTATACCTTTATTTTTTAGTCTGATGAGAAGATCGTCTGCGCTTTTGCTATCAACACATATCAACAGGCCTCCGGATGTCTGTGGGTCAAATAAAATATCCTGAATGGAACGATCTACAGAAGACGAAATATCTACTATTTTTTCAAAAAACTCACGGTTTCTATATGCTCCCGCAGGAATAAATCCCATTCCGGCATAATCAAGAGTTCCCTGGATTATTGGTATCATGTCGGATTGAATTCTTATCCCGAATTCAGAGTTGACAACCATTTCCGATAGATGACCAAGCAGGCCGAAGCCGGTAATATCTGTGCAGGCATGTACGGGGTAGTCTTTCATTATTTCGGCAGCTTTTCGGTTTAGAGAGGCCATAAGTTTTGTGACAGATTCAATTATTTCTACAGAAACCAGTCCTCCCTTGATAGCAGTATTTATTATCCCGGTGCCAATGGGTTTTGTTAGTATCAGACGATCTCCAACCCTGAGATGCCTTTTTGTAAGGATATGATCAGGGTGAATGAAACCGGTAACAGATAGACCATATTTCAGTTCATTGTCTTCGACACTGTGTCCACCAGCCAGAACAACATCCGCTTCTTTCATTTTATCTATCCCGCCCTGGATAATACGCCGGAGGACGGAAATATCCATCTGATTGATCGGAAAACAAACGATATTCATGGCTGTTTTTGGGATACCCCCCATGGCATAAACGTCGCTTAAAGCATTGGCTGCGGCAATTTGTCCGAACCAGTAAGGATCATCCACAATTGGGGTGAAAAAATCAACTGTCTGAACAATAGCGATATCATCAGTGATTTTGTAAACACCAGCGTCGTCAGCCCGATCCAGGCCAACAATCAGATTTGAATCAGTCGGAAAATCCATTCCGCAAAGTACCTTATCCAGGACCCCTGGAGATAATTTTGAAGCTCACCCTGATCTTTTAACTGTTTGCGTGAGGCGGATCTCTTTAAAAACTTTTTGATCTGTCATATATTGTTTTACCTTTTCCCAAAGTAGGCGCATAGTCGGGGAAGTTATTTCGTCCACAAACTAAAAAGGATAATACCATTTTATGTAGATTGTCAATATGGATTCTGCATTCCTGCGCTGGCGCATGCTGACTGTGTTGGGAACGGGTAATTTTTCACATCCCCAAAAGGATATCTTTCAAGAATGCCGAAAAAGGGAAATTTCTCGTCCGGACACCATATTGTATTTGACACCCAATCATCCTTTTTTATACTATTTTTTTGTAAAAGCAAAATGTTAGGA
>DAOURZ010000179.1 GCA_030627475.1 Deltaproteobacteria bacterium
GGGCTCATAACCCGAAGGTCATCGGTTCAAATCCGGTCCCCGCTACCATAAATAAAACAAGGGGTTACGGAAGATTCGTAACCCCTTTTTATTTGCCGGAAAACACATTACCCGCTGCATTTCCCACAAACCTTACAACAATATAACAAATAATCACATAGGAACGTTGACGAAATAACTTCCCCTCAAGCAGGCACCTCTAAATCAAGCCGGAAATAGCTCAATTCAGATTTTATAAAAAAGTCTTATTTTTTAAATTATTATTGCTTATTTTCCACTGATATTAATAAAATACAAATTCTATTTTTTGTACTTTTTGTGGCCATATCATTTACTGAAAAGGAAAATAATATTATGCAAAATCTTGATGCAATCTTTTCGCCGGAATCAGTAGCTGTTGTTGGTGCTTCAACTACACCTGGAAAAACAGGACATGATATATTTGCCAATATTCTGAATGGAGGGTACAAAGGCATACTATATCCGGTAAATCCAAATGCAAAGTCGATTTTAAGCGTTAAAGCTTATCCAAATATCCTGGACATTTCCGACGATGTTGATCTTGCAATAATAATTCTTTCTCCTGGGCTTGCGCTTAAAGCTGTTAAAGAAGCTATTGAAAAGGGCGTAAAAGGGGTTGTGATTGTTTCCGCCGGTTTTCGGGAAGTAGGAGGCGAGGGTCTTGAAATAGAAAATCAGATCGTATCAATTTGCAGAAAGGCAGGGGTCCGTGTTGTCGGCCCAAACTGCCTTGGTGTGATTAATCCCATTTCTTCTGTAAGTCTTAATGCAAGCTTTTCCAAACGAATGCCAAAACCGGGAACCATCTCTTTTATTTCACAAAGCGGAGCATTATGCACCGCTGTCCTCGACTTTGCAGCAGACAGGGATTTCGGATTCTCAAAATTTATTTCTATCGGTAACAAAGCAGATGTGGATGAACTTGATCTTCTGCGCTACTTGCATGATGACAAAAACACAAAAGTCATCATGATCTATCTTGAAGAACTGAGAAAAGGCCGGGAGTTCATCGAATCAGTTAAAGAAATAACCTCAGGCGACAGGCCAACGCCGATATTGGTAATAAAATCAGGAAAAACAACTGCCGGTGCCAGGGCAGCAGCATCTCATACCGGTGCTCTGGCAGGATCGGAAGCAGTATATGATGCCATATTTAAACAAACGGGAATCATACGCGTTGACTCAATTGATGAACTGTTTGATTACGCAATTGCCTTTGCATATAAGAATAAAAGCGAGACCGGAAAATTCGGCAGAAAATTTCCTTCCGGCAATCGTGTTGCCATTGTCACAAATGCAGGCGGGCCGGGCATAGTGGCGACAGATATGATGGTTTCAACCGGATTGAAACTTGCAAAATTCCACGATGAAACAATTGATGCTCTTAAAAGCCATCTCCCTTTTACAGCAAACCTCAATAATCCTGTAGATATTATAGGAGATGCCGCACAGGATCGTTATGAGAACGCACTTTCATCTGTTGTTAAAGATGAAAATGTTGACGGGGCACTTGTAATTCTTACCCCTCAATCCATGACCAATGTATTGGGAACGGCTGAAGCCATTGTTCGTATAGACAGGCGCTCACACAAGCCTATCCTGTGCTGCTTTATGGGAATTGTCGACGTATCTTCCGGGGTAAAACATCTTCAGGAGCACGGTATACCGGTTTTCAAGTTCCCTGAAAATACAGCAAAGGCATTTGGAGCACTTTACAAATATTCCAAGTGGTTGAACCGCCAACATATTGCGCACTTTACTTTAACACACAATAAAAAACGTGCGGCCGAGATTATCGAAAATTTACTTGCGGAAGGAAAAACATATATTGCAGAACTGGATGGAATAGAGCTGTTGAAATGTTATGGATTTAACGTTCTTTCGGCTGAAATTGCAAAAAATGAAAATGAAGCTGCTGAACTTGCTGAAAACATATCGTTTCCGGTTGCAATGAAAATTATTTCTCCTCAGATTCAGCACAAATCAGATGCAAACGGAGTTATCTTAAACATTGACAGTAAAGAACAAATCAAACAAGCCTTTAAAAAACTTGGTGAAAGAGCAAAAAAATATGATCCAAATGCTGTTATAGAAGGTGTTTTGATTCAGGAAATGTCACATCCGGGTGATGAGATTAT
This sequence comes from Deltaproteobacteria bacterium, assembly GCA_030627475.1. Taxonomy (GTDB): domain Bacteria; phylum Desulfobacterota; class Desulfobacteria; order Desulfobacterales; family ETH-SRB1; genus B13-G4. The sequence goes on from DAOURZ010000179.1 coordinate 2,160, forward strand.
ACTTGGTGTAAACCGTTACCCTGTTTTCGGGCCATTGCTGATGGCAGGCCTTGGTGGAATATATGTTGAACTTTTTAAAGATGTTGTATTTCGTCTTGCTCCTATTGGAAGGAATGAAACACGAAGAATGCTTCAAAGCATAAAAGGATATAAAATTTTTAAAGGATTAAGGGGAAGACCCAACTCAGATATCCAGGCACTTGAAAAATCGGTTGTAAGTCTTTCGGACATGGTAACCAACCACCCTGAAATCGTAGAGATGGATATCAATCCACTTATGGTACACGAAGAAGGAAAGGGAGTTACGGTCGCTGATTACAGAATAGTTCTAAAAGCACTCGACAACAATCCTGCATGTCGGAAACGGAGCAAATAAATTTGAAGACTATCTATCCGGTTATACTTGCCGTTCCCGAAAAAAAAAGACAACTTACAGGCAAAAACCGGGTCTTGTCTTTAAGCAAACACGCCAGACAGGCACTTGAAATATCTGCTCAAAAAAGTTGTATTCATTTAAACAATCTTTTAAAGGACAAAAATGGAGCTCCACTGCCTTTTAACGGAAATTACTGGTCTCTGACGCACAAACCCGATTATGTCGGTGGAGTAGTTGCATCAACCCGGACGGGAATTGATATAGAAAAAATAAGGCCATGTTCTGAAGCTCTGTTCAGTAAAACAGCCTGTGAAAAGGAATGGAACCTTGTCAATACTGATCCGGTTAAACTTTTTTTTCGCTACTGGACATCAAAGGAATCAGTTCTCAAAGCCGCAGGCACAGGTCTCAAAGATCTTTCAAAATGCATCATTGCAAAAGTTATAGATGAAAATAATCTCATCATCGACTATAAAGCAAAAAAATGGCTCGTAGAGCACTTCTATTTTGACGACCACATAGCATCTGTCATTAAAAATTCATTCAATATTAAATGGTCGATAAAAAACAATCCAATATCAATGACGTAAGGAATGTGGACAAAATAACATAGGAACGTGGACGAAATAACTTCGGCAAGTAGGCGCATGGATTTTCTACAATAGGAGTTACCATTTTATGAAAAAAACTATGAAAAAAACTGAAGCCAGAGTAAAATTAATCCGTTATACCGACGCTCCCGGCGAGCTGATTGCTTCTGCTGCCAGGCTCTGTTATGCAGAAGACACGGAAACGATTTTTGACCAGGATCCGGGTCAGGCGGAAAAGTTTGTTGGAGTGTTGCGTAATATGGGACATATGAGTCCGATTGAGCATGCTGTGTTTACCTTCTATATTGAGGGTGTATCACGTGCAATGACCCACCAGCTTGTCCGGCACAGGCTGGCAAGCTATTCGCAGCGAAGCCAGCGATATGTGATGCATGGCGGTTTTGATTATATCATGCCACCGCAAATTAAAGGGAAAAAGGTTAGAGATGAGGGCGCAGAAGTAGATGCGGAAACATACTTTGAAGAGACCATGGAATACCTCGCCAAACGTTATGCCAGGCTCAATGAGGCTTTGGGGAGTAAAGGCGAATCAAGCAATGAGGATGCCCGTTATGTTCTTCCAAATGCCTGTGAAACCAAAATCCTGATAACCATGAACGCCAGAGTACTCCTGCATTTTTTTGAAGAAAGGCTTTGCCTGCGCGCTCAGTGGGAAATCCGTGGCGTTGCCGATCAAATGCTGATGCTTGCGCGTGAGGCATGTCCAAGTGTTTTTAATGGAGCAGGTCCGAAATGCATACGTCTTGGGAAATGCCCTGAAAAAAAGATGACATGCGGGGAATTTGAAAAAATAAAAAAACGATATGCAAAATTATAGGAGCCAGGGATCGGGGATCAGGTACTTCTTTTTACGCAGGAAGCGAGCAATTCGGTAACAATGGGAAAAAAACAAAAAAAAACAAAATATCCACTCCCCATTCGTGAATGGTCCGAAGACGACCGTCCCCGGGAAAAATTGCTTAAGTATGGCGAACAGACATTGAGCAATGCTGAGCTTCTCGCCA
>DAOURZ010000256.1 GCA_030627475.1 Deltaproteobacteria bacterium
CAGCTCATGAAAATTCTTATCGCAGGAAATCAATCCATTGAACATAATTTCTTTCAAAATAAACTTGAAGATTCAGGCTACACTATCCTGACAGCCGAAAATGATCTGAAAGCGTGGGAAATATTGCAGGAAAACAAAATCACAATGGTCATTGCCGATTTCGCAATTCCGCAGATGGATAGCCTGGCTTTATGCAGAAAAATACGATCATTTGTTAAAGATGACTATGTTTACATTATCATTCTTATTGCAAAGGATAAACAAAAAGATATTGCAGGGATTCTTGAGGAAGTGGCGGATGACTGTATTACCGGACAGTTTGATTTTAAACAACTTCTTGCCCGCGTAAAAACAGGCGAACGGCTTTTGAAGTATGAAAAAAAACACAAGGATATGCAAAATGTTCTGCTTGCGAGCAGAAACAAGCTCAAAATCGTAATTGATTCCTTGCAGGAAGAGATTGTTTCTATCGACAAAGCGTATTTTATTGTTTCAGTAAACAAAACATTTCAGAAAAATTCAGGACTTTCTTTTAGCGAGCTTGTCGGCAAACCATATTTTTCGAATAGAAACGGACTGTTTTCAGGATGCTGTAAAAAGACATCGGTACTCCTTGAAAAACATGCCCAAAAAGCTTTTGCCTCCGGTTTGCCTCAAAATTATCTTGATATTGCAAAAGATGAGCATGGTCAAACAAAGTATAAAAAATTTAATTGTCTGCCCATAATTGATAACTCGGGCAAAATCTTTCAAGTTGTAATTGTTGTAAAGAATATAACCGATGATATGCAAAAATCCGAAAAAATAAAATTTCTCAACAAAAAACTTCATGATACCGTTTGTCAGATTCAAACAAAAAATGAAGAATTGCAAAATACTCTTGAAATATTAAAAACTACCCAGTCACAAATTTTGCTTTCTGAAAAAATGGCCTCTGTGGGGCAGCTTGCTGCCGGTGTGGCCCATGAGATTAATAACCCTGTCGGGTTTGTAAGCAGTAACCTGAGAACTTTGTTCGATTATCAGAATGATATTAACAAGCTCATAGAACATTACAAACAACTCATAACAAATCTTAAAGACGCTGCAAAAGATTTACCTTTGCCAATTGAAAAGAAGATAGATCAGATTGCAACGCTTGAAAAGGAAATTGATATTGATTTTATCCTTGATGATGTTATGAATCTCGTCGAAGAATGCAAAGACGGAACTGAGCGGATCAAAAATATTGTGCTTGATCTGAAGGATTTTGCTCATCCCGGTGAAGACAAACTAAAATTTACAGATATTAATAAGGGGATTAAATCAACTCTGAATGTTGTCAGAAATGAGCTTAAATACAAGGCCGTTGTCATAAAAAATTATGGAGACCTGCCACTTGTAGAATGCTATCCCCAGCAATTTAATCAGGTTATTATGAATATCCTGGTAAATGCAGCCCAAGCCATAGAAAAACAGGGCGAGATCAAGATTGCAACCAGAGCACTGGATGAAAAGATAGAAATCAAGATAAGTGACACAGGATCGGGCATCCCTAAAGAAAATTTCTCTAAAATATTCGATCCGTTTTTTACAACCAAGGATGTGGGAAAGGGAACAGGTCTGGGCATGAACATTGCTTACAACATCATCAAAAAACACAAAGGAACCATTGAGTTAGACAGTACAGTGGGAGTCGGAACAACCTTTACGATAAAAATACCGGTTAGATTGACTGAGGGGGGTCTTTAATGACACTCAAGTATCAACATTCCATTTTGCTTGTAGACGATGAAGTTTCTATTACAAAATCGCTTGAACGGATTTTTCGCAAAACAAATTACAGGATTTTCACAGCTTCTGGCGGAAAGGAAGGGCTTGATCTGCTTAACAAATTAGAAAAGCCTGTTTCACTGATTATTTCTGATCAACGTATGCCGGAAATGACCGGTGCTCAATTCCTGGAAAAGGCGAGAAAAATTTTTCCCGATGCGTACAGGTATCTTTTGACCGGTTATTCCGATATAGAGGCTGTTATGGATGCCGTCAATAAAGGAAAAATTCACAGGTATCTGTCTAAACCGTGGGATGACGATGAGCTGCTGCTTCAGGTTCACCAATCGCTTGAGCAGTATGAACTGGTGCTGGAAAACAAAAGGCTTTTAGAGCTTACGAATACGCAAAACAAAGAACTCAATGAACTAAACAAAAATCTGGAGGAAAAGGTAAGCAAAAGAACCCTGGAAGTCAGACAAAAAAATACAGAATTAAAAAAAGCTAACAAAAATCTGGAAGAAAGTTTTTTAAGCACAATTCAATTATTGTCTTCATTAATTGAAAGTTTAAATCCCGAACTGGGAAAATATATGAAACAAGTAGCTCAACTTGCAAGAAATATTGCCGAAGAATACGGGCTGGACAGTGAAGAGCTTGATCAAATTGAAATAGCCGGCATGATACATGATATCGGCCTGTTGGGATTAGCCAAAAGGATATTGATAAAGGATGAGAAAAGTATGTACGGGGCGGAATTAAAAATGTACCGCCAGCATCCTATTATTGCTTCGGTCTGTCTCGAAACTGTAGAAAGATTTGACAAAGTAGCTAAAATTGTACTTTATCATCATGAAAATTTCGACGGCAGTGGTTTTCCTAATGGGTTGAAAGAAAACGAAATTCCTTTGGAGTCGCGTATCATAGGAGCTGCAGCGGATTATTGCAACATAAGATACATGTGGCCTAAGGACATGAAATATATTCTTGACAAATCAATCCAATATTTTGGTCCATCAAGCAATAGTTTTAATGTTACAGAACCTGAAAAAATAATTGAAGAAGTAGCATCAAAGATCATTCTGCTTGGCGCTTACAGGAAATATGATATCAATGTTGTAACAAAATTGATAAAAATAGTAAAAGATACAAAATCATCCATGGAAAAGATTAAAGAAAAAAAACAGGACATATGGATCAGTTATAACGAGTTGAAAGAAGGGATGGTACTGGCACAAGATATTCGTTTAAAAGACGGCAGGCTTTTACTTGCCAGTAGTACAAAAGTCAAGACAGAATCAATCAACTATGTCCGTAAACTTGGAGAAAACAAGCTTATAGACGATCGGATTTATGTATTTGATTAAGGAACGTGGACGAAATAACTTCAAATAAATCCAACCCAAATCTATGCGCCTACTTGCTGAA